>NZ_PQDH01000001.1:900000-1118193 GCF_002964605.1 Vallitalea okinawensis | reverse complement strand
GTCGATGACTGGGGTGAAGTCGTAACAAGGTAGCCGTATCGGAAGGTGCGGCTGGATCACCTCCTTTCTAAGGAATAAAGTTTTGAAAGCGTCAGCTTTACAAAACTCAAAATTCATGATAGTACGTTCAGTGACACGCGTGAGTGGCTCAGTGGTAGAGCATCGCCTTGCCAAGGCGAGGGTCGCGGGTTCGAATCCCGTCTCGCGCTTTACGGCATTTATTCTTAATGGCTTACTGTTTTTAGCAAAGAATAAAAGTCTATTATATGGAGGGGTTCCCGAGTGGCCAAAGGGGGCAGACTGTAAATCTGTTGTCTACGACTTCGAAGGTTCGAATCCTTCTCCCTCCACCATTTAAAGTTTTAAGCCGGAGTGGCGGAACTGGCAGACGCACAGGACTTAAAATCCTGCGATCTTTACCGATCGTACCGGTTCGATTCCGGTCTCCGGCATTGACTTTTAAATAAATAATTGATATAATACTTTTTAATAAGCCCAGATAGCTCAGTCGGTAGAGCAGAGGACTGAAAATCCTCGTGTCGGTGGTTCGATTCCGCCTCTGGGCACCATAATTTCATATGCGGGTGTAGTTCAATGGTAGAACACCAGCCTTCCAAGCTGGATACGTGGGTTCGATTCCCATCACCCGCTTTTTGCGTGAGTGGCTCAGTGGTAGAGCATCGCCTTGCCAAGGCGAGGGTCGCGGGTTCGAATCCCGTCTCGCGCTTCATTAACTCTTCAGTTATAACTGAAGAGTTTTTTAATATTTAAATTTATATGACATTTGTTCTAAAGAGTACATCCATACATAAAATAGAATAGAGTAGTGATGTATAGTATATGGTTAGGGATGGATGTGATAAAATTGATTAAGGATTTCAAGCGATACATAGTATTAATAATTGTACTAATAATCATCGCTTGTTTTGTCATCATTATCGAAAACATGGCTTTAACAACAGTAGAAATTGATGATGACCAAGCTATACTACATATTAACTTTTTATTTCCTATGGAACAGTTACCTATTGATGACTATATTCATATAGAGTCTGAATATAATCATTGCAATTACCAATACAGCTATGATTGGAAGGATAGCAATGAATTGGTACTGGTCATTAAGGAATTAGACTATCCAAAGGGGCAGAGAGTTGACATAGAAATTAATGATTTACCAACCAAGCTACTATTTGATAAACGCTATGAGCAAATGGTTCAATTTGAATGTCAACCTGAATTGATCGACATACAACCTAAAGAAGTAATTCCAACTAGCGGTCCAATTAATTTAGTGTTTAATACGCTAATGGATGAGAGGAGTTTAGTTAAAAATATCGAAGCTGATTTTGACTATGAAATATATCCTCTTAAATATTATGATAAAGATGGTAAGGTAATTGATTATAGCCATTGGATCATGTATCCTAATGAAGCGCTTAATGAAAATAGTGAGTATTCCTTTGTATTAAAGAATATAAGCAGTTTTAGCGGTGATGAAATGGAAGAAGAGGTGGAGGTTAAATTTGTGACAGCTAAGAAGCCTGGAATACTTAATGTGGAGATTGACGAAGGCTTTGACACAACAAGCATCTATCCTAAGATTGTTATTCAAGCAGACACGATTATTAAAAAAGGAAGGGTCCGCTTTCAAAATATGACTGGAGAAGTTAAGATAGAGAATGATAAAATGATCTTCCTACCAGATGGTCTCTTAGAAGAGAATACGGATTACAAAATGAGTCTTCAAGTGATGAGTATTGATGGGGAGTGGAGTGAAGAACAGGAATATGACTTTAAAACCATGTCCATTAAAGATGATCAATTGTGGGTAGAGGTTATACTGGGTGATCAACAAGAAGTAATTGTTAAAAGAGGCAAGGAAGTTATTCGTAAAATGCCATGTTCTGGAGGGACAGAAGAATCGCCATCGGTATATGGTACCTATTACCTACAGGACCGTGGTGATAAATTCTTTTCACCTAGATTTGGTCAAGGAGCCCATTATTGGGTACGTATAACGGAGCAATATTTATTTCATGGAGTACCCTTTGATGAAGAAGGAAATATGATTCAAGAAGAGCTTGAAAAAATCGGTCAACCAGCTAGCCATGGATGCATTCGCCTTCTCGATGAAGATGCTAAATGGTTCTACGAACATGTACCTCATAATACCATGGTACTTATAAGAGATAAATAAATAAAGAATGATTATAAAGGCTAAGTTTAGTGGAGTTCATTTAAACTTAGCTTTTTTTGTATACAATGCTTATTGACTTTCGAGCTTGATAGTTATAAAATAAGGCTAACGAATAAAGTTACATATATATAATTTTTAGTTACATATATGATACTATATTAAATTAGGAGGAATAAAAGTGAAGCAAAAACAACCCAATATTTTATTTGTCTTTTCGGATCAACAACGCTGGGACACTCTTGGGTGCTATGGGCAACAATTACCCATAAGCCCTCATCTTGATACCTTAGCAGAAGATGGCACACTTTTTAAGCATGCTTTTACTTGCCAACCAGTCTGTGGTCCTGCCAGGGCATGTTTACAAACAGGGCGTTATGCTACAGAGGTAGGTTGTTATAGGAATGGCATCGAGTTACCGAAAAACAGTGATACCATAGCTAGTCGTCTAAAGGATGCAGGCTACCAGGTAGGTTATGTAGGAAAATGGCATTTAGCAAGTACCGTATGTGATCCAGTTCCTGAGGAAATGCGAGGAGGATATACAGATTATTGGATAGCTTCGGATGTTTTAGAGTTTACTTCAAATGGTTTTGGCGGTTATATGTGGAATGCAGACAATAAAAAAGTAGAATTTAAGGGGTATCGTGCAGACTGTACGACAGATTATGCATTAGACTTCCTCGATGGTGTGGACAAAGAATCGGAGGAGCCATTTTTCCTATTCTTATCTTACATTGAACCTCATCATCAAAACGATGAGAACCGTTTTGTAGGACCAGAAGGTTCTATAGAAAAATACAAAAACTACGAGCTTCCAGAAGATTTACATGGAAAAGATGGGGATTATAAAGAGAACTATGAAGAATATTTAGGCGCTTGTGCTAGCATTGATAGTAATGTTGGACGTTTAGTTAAGAAACTAGAAGAAAAAGGATTGCATGATGATACGATTATTATTTTTACCAGTGATCATGGATGCCATTTCAGAACGAGGAATAAAGAGTATAAGCGCTCTTGGCATGAGAATGCAATTCGTATACCGATGATTATAAATGGACCAGGTTTTAAAGGCGGTAAAGTAGTGAATGAGCTTGTTAGTTTATTAGATTTACCAAAGACCATTATTGATGTAGCAGATGCACATCCTACAAAGAGTATGCAAGGAGAATCCTTAAAAAAACTCATGAGAGAAAATACTACTTGGCGGGATAATGTTTTTGTACAAATAAGTGAAAGCTGTGTAGGGCGTTCTATACGTACAAGTAGGTGGAAGTATGCTATCGTGGACCCTAATAAAAATGGAAGTAAGGATTCAGAAAGTGATACATACATGGAATGGGAAATGTTTGATCTTGATAATGATCCATTTGAAAAAAATAATTTGATTGAATGTAATGAGTTTAAAGAAGTGAGAAAAGAATTAGCTGATATCTTAATAGATCGAATGATAAGAGCTGGAGAAAAATCACCTAAAATAATTCAACATGATAAAGTATGTTATAATAAAAAAAGAGTAGAATACGAAAAAAACAAAGATCATGAATAACAACAGTTAGGTGGTAAAAGTATGCAAGAAAAATCTTCGGCTCCAGCATTAGCTAGAGGACTAGAGATACTCGAATATGTTGCTAGCAAAGGTGAAGTTACTTTCAATCGAATAAAGGAAGAAACAGGGTATCATGCAACGACTCTAAACCGTCTATTAAAAGTATTAATTGAAAAAGGATATTTGGCTAAAAACAGTACAGGGTATTGTTTAGGCACCCAAGCCTATATACTCTCTAAGCAGAATAATATATGGGATAATCTTGTTAAGACATATCACCATAAGATGGTAGAACTTAATGCGAAGCATCATATAACATTTATTTTGGTTGGATTTGATAATGATACAATGGTAGTTTTGTCAAAAGTGATAGCCCCTGCAAATTTAGCAATGCTTGAAGTAGGCGATAAAAGTACAGATCTAGCTAATTTCCCATGGGGGATACTTTATTTAGCGGAGCAAGAGGAAAGTTCACGTAAAGAGTTAATGGATAAAAGTTTGACTTATAAGAAGAGAGAGATGGAACGAGTGACCGAGGGACAGATAGAAGAACAGATTCAACAAGCTAAAAAAGAAGGCGCTGTAGATGATCAAGGTTACTATTTTTCTGGAAGAAGGTTTGCAGTTCCTATTCGATCTAAGTCTGGCTATCTATTAGGTGCTTTATGTTCAGGAGTTTTTAAAGAAAAAGTAGATGACATTAATATAAAAGAATTAATCAATGATATGAAAGAAAATATTCAGTGAAAATAGGTGAAGAGATGAAACCGAACATTTTATTTATTCTAATCGATGATATGGGGTGGCGTGATTTAGGTTGTTATGGTAGTGAGTTTTATGAATCACCAAATATTGATCAGCTCGCAAAGGACGGACTACTCTTTGATAATGCTTATGCTGCCTGTCCTGTCTGCAGTCCAACAAGAGCTAGTATCTTAACTGGAAAATATCCGGCTTCATTAGAGTTAACCAATTGGATTGGTGGAAAAACAAGAGGGAAATTAATTGATGCGCCTTATATTGATCACTTACCTCTTGAGGAAAATAACATAGCTAAGTCATTAAAAGAATCAGGGTATGCAACTTGGCACATAGGGAAATGGCATCTTGGCAAAGAACCATTTTATCCACAGCATCAAGGGTTTGATGTGAATATTGGAGGATGTCATTGGGGACATCCGTGGAAAGGCTATTTTAGTCCCTACTCCATTGAAAACCTAGATGATGGTGAATCAGGAGAATACTTAACAGATCGTTTAACAAGCGAAGCTATCAACTTAATTGAAAAACATGAAGAAAATGAGCAACCTTTCTTTCTCAATCTGTGGTACTATACTGTCCATACACCTATACAAGGGAAGCAAGAATACATAACATATTTTGAAGAAAAAGCTGAGAAGATGGGATTAGATCAGGTTGAACCCTATGAAATAGGTGATACATTTCCATGTGAGCACAAAAAGGATAAAAAGATTACTAGACGAATTATTCAATCAGATCCAGCCTACGCTAGTATGATTAAAAGCCTAGATGAAAATATTGGTCGATTAATTAATACTTTGAAAGAAAAAGAGTTATACGACAACACATTAATCATCTTTACATCCGATAACGGTGGTTTAGCTACAGCAGAGGGGTCTCCCACTTGTAATGCGCCTCTATCTGAAGGGAAAGGATGGATGTATGAAGGTGGGGTAAGAGAACCATTAATTATGCGTTATCCAGCTCTTATTAAAGAAGGCATAACTTCTCAATATATCACCAGTACTGATTTCTATCCCACAATTATGGAGTTGATTGGAGAACCACAACCGGTAACCATTGATGGAAAAAGTATTTTACCTGTTTTAAAAGGAGATGACTTTAAAAGAGGACCTATCTTTTGGCACTATCCTCATTATGGGAACCAAGGTGGTACGCCGGCTGCATCTATTAGAGATGGTAACTATAAACTTATCTACTTCTTTGAAGAGGAGTGCTATAAACTCTATGATTTAGAGAAGGACATTGAAGAGAAGTTTGATTTATCAGGAACACAACCAGAAGTTGCAAAAAAGCTACATGATTTGCTTTTTAAATGGTTAGAAGATGCGAAGGGGAAAATACCAGAAAAAAATCAAGAATATATACCATGGTAAGTGTACATAATAATGAAGCACATAATAAGTGAAAACGGTAATTATGATTATCCGGTAACACTTATTATGTGCTTTTTCTATATCCCCTTTAGTTATGTCGAAAAGTATGCTAAAATACTAAATACTGAGGTACTATGTTTATTAAACAGTGTAGCTTAAATTAAACATTAATGATATTGATTGTTTGATTTATGAAATTTATAGCAATTGATTGAATGATAAAAGAGACATGTATAATGAAAGAATGTGATAAAATGAAAGTCCTATTAACTGCAATTAACGCAAAATATATCCATACATCACTAGCATTACGCTATTTAAAGAGATATTGTAAAACTTATACAAGAGATTTATATTTAAAAGAGTACACCATCAATAATTCAATGGATTATATACTCAGTGAATTATACCTTGAAAAACCTGATATCCTTTGCCTTTCCTGTTACATTTGGAACATAGAAATGATTAAAGAACTTACGACTGAGTTCAAAAAAGTTTCACCAAAGACAATGATAGTTTTTGGTGGACCAGAAGTTTCTTATGAATCAAAAGGATTTATGGAAAACTATAAAGATGTGGACATTGTGATTGTTGGTGAAGGTGAAGCAACTTTTAATAAACTCATGGAAGTGTATATTGATCAAAAGGGTGATTTGTCTGAAGTGCCTGGAATTGTCTATCGACAAGGAGAAACACTTCATGTGACAACCAAAGGACCGGCTATGAACATGGATGATATACCTTTCCCTTATGAGGATTTCAGTGAATTTCAAAACAAAATCATATATTATGAAACAACGAGAGGATGCCCCTTTAACTGCCAATATTGTTTATCATCAACTGAAAAAGGTGTGCGCTATCGATCATTTGATTTAGTTAAAAATGAATTGCAGCTCTTTTTAGATCATCGCGTGATGCAAGTTAAATTTGTGGACCGAACTTTTAACTGCTCCAAAAAACATGCTCTTAATATATGGAACTATTTAATGAATCATGATAATGGGTATACCAACTTCCATTTTGAGATTTCAGCTGATTTATTAGATGAAGAGACCATTGATATATTAAAGGCTTCTAGGCCAGGTTTGTTTCAATTTGAAATAGGTGTTCAATCAACGAATCTGCAAACCATAGACTATATTAAAAGAAAAATGGATTTTGAGGTGCTTAGTGAAAAGGTGAAAAAAATAACTGCTCTAGAGAACATTCATCAGCATTTAGACTTGATAGCTGGTTTACCTGGTGAAGACTATGAATCCTTTGGGCGTTCATTTAATGATGTGTATGCTTTAAAACCTGAGCAACTCCAATTAGGTTTCTTAAAAGTACTCAAAGGATCTGGTTTATATTATGATCAGGAAAAGTATGGTTTAGTGTATCGTGATCATGCACCTTATGAGATTTTATATACAAAGGAAGTATCCTATGATGAAATGCTTAAGCTTAAAATGATTGAGGAAATGGTGGAAGATTACTATAATAGTGGTCGATTCATTAATGGTATTACCTATCTAGTATCATTATTTGATTCACCCTTTAAATGTTTTGAGGAATTAGCTGAATTTTGGACAGAAGAAGGTTACCATCATTTAAATCATAGTAAATTAGCATACTATGATCATCTAGTAGAATTTTATCACAAAAAGTTTAGTGATGATGATCAAGTCTTTATATGCTTATTGTTATTTGATCTATACTATCATGAGAAAGCTAAAAAGCTTGCAGATTGGATGCGTCCTCTTCAGATTGCGGACTATGAATTAAGTATACGTGAATTCTATCAGGATCCTCTTCTTGTAGAACGGTATTTACCAGACTATGAGGAATTGAATGCAAAACAACTTAGTCGTAAAGCTCATGTTGAAGTCTTTCCTATAAATGTACTGGCTTGGTTAAAGGATGGGAAGATTCAGAAGAGGTTAACTGCTGTATTATTTGATTATAGTAGTAAGAATCCAATCATTAATAAGGCTAAATTGAGTGATGTGACGGCTCATATTATAAAAGTAGAGGATAGAAGTTAATCTTACTAATAGGGGCAAGCAAGCATAGACACCCCATACCTACTTTCGGTATCGAACTGGTCGAGTGTATAAAGAACTTAGATTATTTCTTGGGGCAAAATATATCATCAGCAACGATATGTATTATTTAGAACCAATACTAGTGTTGTAGGAATCTGTACTAGAAAAGTATTAAAAATAGAATATTGATAATTCCATTAGAAAGGTGGGTTAGACCATGAAGAAAAAAGTGAAATTGGTAATAGATGCTTTGCAAGAGGCTTATCCGGATGCTCATTGTGAGTTGAACTATCAAACACCATTTCAATTATTGATAGCTACGGTATTATCGGCACAGACAACGGATGTGAAAGTAAACGAAGTAACGGCTAAGTTATTTAGTGATTACCCAACCTTAGATGATTTTCTTACTTTTAGCCAAGGTGAAATTGAGGATTATATTAAGAAGCTAGGTTTATATCGTAATAAGGCTAAAAATATTTATCAGTTATGCAGGCAATTAAAAGAAAAATTTAACGGGGAAGTACCTCCTGAGATGGATGAATTAACGAGCTTAGCTGGCGTTGGTCGCAAGACAGCTAATGTTGTAATGAGCAATGCTTTTAATAAACCGGCGATTGCTGTTGATACCCATGTGTTTCGTGTATCCAACCGTATTGGACTTGTGAAAGCTAAAGACGTTAATAAGACGGAACAACAATTAATGGAGGCTATTGATGAGGAACTATGGTCATTAACCCATCATTTACTGATCTTTCATGGAAGAAGATGTTGTGCATCAAGAAAGCCTAAATGCGAGATATGTACAATAAAAGAGCAATGCAGTTATTTCCAAGGTAATAAAGAGGCTTAAGGTTTGATTGTAACAAGGGGTTAACAGAGATAGAGGATAAGGTGGGGAAATGAAAACAATTAACATAGGTTTATTGGCACATGTTGATGCCGGGAAGACCACTACAGCTGAACAACTTATGTATGTAACCGGTGCTATTAAAGAATTAGGAAATGTGAATAAGGGGTCATCAACGCTTGATTATAATGACATTGAAAAGCAAAGAGGTATAACTGTTTTTTCTGAGCAAGCTGAACTGATTTGGAAGGATCAACGAATTAATATTATTGATACACCAGGGCATGTGGATTTTGCACCTGAGATGGAAAGAATGTTGAGTATTTTAGATGGAGCAATCCTAATCATATCTGCTGCAGAAGGTATTCAAGCTCATACTGAAACCATATGGTACATGCTTAGGGAAAATGATATACCTACCATAGTTTTTATTAATAAAATGGATCGTATAGGCATTGAAATGGATGCCCTTATCCGAGATCTTCAGCGATTAGATAATAATTTATTGAGTATACAGCATTATAAAGGTATAGGGGAAAGCTTTCAAGGGATTGAATCATTGATTGACGGATTAAGGATCTATGATGAACTTGTCGAACCGATTATTGAAAGTGACGAGAGACTATTAGAGAAGTATTTAGAAGAAGTTAAGATTCAAGACAAAGAACTTGCAGGCAGTTTGAAAAAGAGTATTAAAGAACGCAAAATAATACCTGTTTTATATGGATGTGCAAGCAGAGGGATAGGAATAAATGAGTTATTAGATGCAATGAGCAACTTATTTTCGCCTTATGAGCCGGTACATCAGTTAGAGCAGTTTAGTGGATTAGTCTATAAAATAAAGATGCACCAACAATTGGGAAAACTTAATTATGTCAAAGTATTAAGTGGTTCTCTTCGTATTAGAGATACGATAACTATTGATGATGAAGATTATAAGGTTACATCGCTGCGAAAATTTAGTGGAAATAAAGCATCCCTTGTTGATGAATTAGTTGTTGGTGAAATTGGTGCTATTACAGGGATTAAGGATCTTAAGATTGGACAAGTTATAGGTGAGAAAGTTGACTATATGAATGATTGGAATATTGAACCAGTTCTTGGGACAAGAGTTTTGTATGAAAACGATCAAAAAAATGAGGTTGTAAAGCTTTTGGATATTTTAAATGAGGAAGATCCCTCACTCAATTTTCAGTATGATTCTCAAAGAAAAGTCCTACAGATAGCCATTATGGGAATGATTCATATGGAAGTATTAAAGGAGCATATCCAAAATCGGTTTCATATAACGGTTGACTTTGAAAAGCCTTTTGTTCATTATAAGGAAACGGTCACTGATAAAAGTACAGGCTTCTGTCACTTCGAACCGAAAAAGCACTTTGCTGAGGTAGAGGTAGAGATTGAACCAAATGAGACTGGGAAAGGTATTCAGTATGTTTCAAAATATAGTGTAGATTATCTGCCAGTTCAATACCAGAAGGTTATTGAGCAAAATATACCCGTTGCATTAAAACATGGCGTTTTATTAGGGGCGCCAGTTACGGATGTGAAAGTACATTTAATTGCTGGACAGCATCACCTTGAACATACCCATGGTGGTGATTTTAGAATGGCTACAATTCGAGCTATTCAACAAGCCCTCACTAAAAATAACATACAGATACTTGAACCTTATTATGCTTTTCGAGTTATTGCTACTCAGGAGTTGTCAGGAAAAATAATGTCTGATTTCTTACAGATGAAGGGGCAGTTAGATGCTACAGAACAGATTGATGACAAGGCGATTATTAAAGGAATCGTCCCCATAGCTACTTCGATGGATTATCCTATTAAGTTAGCGTCCTTAACTGGTGGCAGAGGGATTATCCAATATAAATTTCATTCCTATCAACCATGCCATAACTCGGATGAAGTGATTACTGATGAAGCTAATGTTATTGAACGAGATGAGAAATTATATAACAGTATCACTATCTTGAGAGAAAAAAAGAAAATGAAAAAAGTGGTGATGACCGATGAGGTGTCCTATGATAATTGATGAGGCAATAGCGTATTTAGAACAATTAAATCCCTTTAGTATGAAATTAGGTTTGGATCGAATGAAAACATTGTTAAACTATCTTGGTCAACCACAAGATAAAATAAAGTGTATTCATATAGCAGGAACCAACGGAAAAGGTTCTGTTTCAGCTATGTTAACAAATATTCTAAAAGTAGCTGATTATAAGGTAGGTGTTTTCAATTCTCCGCATTTAGCTAGCTATAAAGAATACTTGACTATCAATGGTCAAATGGCATCTGATGATATATTTTGTGAGATTGTAGAAGTTGTGAAATGTGCTTCAAATAAAATGGTTGTTGATGGTTACGAACAGCCTACTATTTTTGAGGTATTAACAGCAATGGCATATCTATTTTTTTTCAAAGAAAAGGTAGACTACGCTATCGTTGAGGTTGGTTTAGGTGGAAGGATGGACTCCACCAATGTAATACGTAACCCTTTATTAGCCATCATTACAACCATTGATTATGATCATATCAACATTTTAGGCGATACCATTGAAGCCATTGCGAGGGAAAAAGCAGGCATAATCAAAAAAGGATGTCCTGTGATCACCAGCAACTCCAATCAAGATGTACTCAATGTGATAAAAGAAGTTGCAGTGAAGGAAAAAGCACCTTTCTATCAAGTCAATCCTATATATAAAGTAATTGTTGAGAAAGTTAATGGAAGCTTATTTGAGTTAAATCAAATGCAGTACTTTGTCAGCTTACCAGGTGGGGTTCAAGTCCTCAATGCTGCTTTAGTTATCAAAGCTATAGAAATAATGAACGAAGAAGGTAGCTTAAAAGTTACTAGTGAGCAAGTACAAAAGGGCTTAAAAAGTGTTGAATGGATGGGAAGACTTGAGAAAATAAAGGAACAACCTGATGTGATACTGGATGGATGCCATAATGATAGTAGTGTTGATAATTTAGTTGATTATATAAAGAAGTTTTATAGTAAACGTAGAGTTATCTTACTAACTTCCATGTTAAGAGATAAAAACTATGAGCGTAACTTAAGAAAGCTTTTTAGCGTAGCGCGCGATGCTGTTATAACAGAAATTCCTAACAATCCAAGGGGATTAACCTTAGAAGAGATGGAGAAAGCTTTAAGCATTCATGAATCTGACAATAAAAATATTCACTATGTAAGAGCTTATCAAAGTGCTTTACAAGAAACACTGGGTTTAGCTGGTGAGAGTGATGTCATTATTGTTGCAGGCTCCTTCCATTTAGTCGGTAAAGTTAGAAAAATTTTAGTATAATTTAATAAAATTGAGATAAAAGCTTTATATACAGCAATTAAGATGATAAAATAGTGATGGACATATGAGAAGTTAAACATATGAGGATCAGTTAAGTACCATATTGAAATATAAAGATGGCCATTAGGGGGTGGAAGCGTGTATTTAGTAGGTATTTGTGATGATGAACTTGTTCAGGTAAATGTCATACAAGAATATATTCAAGACATTTGTGATGAAAAAGAAATAGATGTGAAGCTATTTCTAGCCTCTAGCGGTGAAGAACTATTGAAGATTGCTAATACTCAACAATTGGATATTGTCTTCTTGGATATAGAAATGGATGGTATAGACGGTTTAGAAACTGGAAAAATGATTCGAGATCAATTTGAAGATGTAGTTATCGTATTCATAACTGGTTTCAAGGATTATGCTCTTGAGTCTTATACGATAAAAGCATTTAATTATATTATGAAGCCTCTGACGAGAGAAAAGTTTACAAAGAACTTTATAGAGGCAAAAAAGAGAGTCGATGATATACGTTTCATCAATGAAAATGAGAAGAATTTCATTGTCAAACATAAAGATGGTATGTTGAGCTTAAGATACAGCGATATTTTTTATTTTGAAAAGGATAGCAAGAATATTAATGTTATCTGTCAGAGCGATATATTTACGTACAGATCAACCATTAAGGAACTTAAAAGTATGATTGAAAGTGATGATTTTATTCAATGCCATCAAGGGTATATCATAAATATGAATAAAATAACAAATCGTAAAGAAAATGCTCTAGTTTTAGGGGGAATTGAAACAATTATTCCCATAGGAAAGACTTACCGAAGACCAGTGATTGATGCCATTGAAAAAAGGCTTCTTATGAGGTGATAAAGTGTTTTTATATGCAGTTGATTTTCTAGCTAATTTAGTAGGACTATTACTAATTTATTTTTTTCTACTCAATTTTTATGAACATAGGTTTGAGAATAGAATTTACATAGGGAGTATCATAGCTCTTCAAATATTTTTACTAACAGTTGCCAGCTACATATTTAATCAAGGCGATATTTATCGTTATCTATTTATTTCAATAAGTATTTTCTTATTGGTAGGTATTTTTAAAGGTGATTTGTTAAAAATGAGTGTACCAATAGTGCTTTGGGTTATAGCTATTGGCATAGTGGATTTTGCTGTGAAGGTTTTATTAATCTACAGTTTTCACATTCCTTTTGAAAGCTTCTATCAGCATAATAATAGTGCATTGATGCAACTTTTTGTATCAAGAGTTTTACTGGCATTTATTATGCGAGATTGTTATTACTATAAGGTATCACCAAGAAATTTGAAGAGGATCTACATATACGAAGGAGCCATTAGCGCAGTGGTTATGATAATCATTGTACTAGTACTCCCAAATCTAAATACAAATTTGTCTATAGAATTGGTGCTAATAGGGATAGTAGCAGCGATAGTTGGTTTCAGTTTATTAGTCATTAAGCTGATTGAAAGAATTGTTGATTACTCCATTAGAGAAGCAGAGTACGATGTACAGGGACAATACATTAAAAGCATGCATGATTTTGTACAACAACTCCGTGCCCAGCGACATGATTTTAATCATCATATTGGTTGCATATATGGTTTAATGGATACAGAAAAATATCAAGAAGCTAAGAAGTACATTGAGCAACTTCTGATTAATACAGAAGAATTAAATGCTTTAGTTAATACGAATAATCCTTATGTGACAGCTATTTTAAATCATAAGTTAAGCTTGGTCAGAGAGATGGGGATTAATTTAGAAGTGGATGTAGACATACCACTGAAACTTCAGATTAAGCCAGTCTACTTATCCATATTATTAGGTAATGCCATTGATAACGCTATTGAAGCCTGTGAAAAAGTTGAGGGGTATCGCTATATATCCATTCAAATTTATGAGAAGTTAAGTTACCTCATCATCAATATTAAAAATTCCAAAGTAGAAAGTTATCATAAACAAATCAAAACAACAAAGGGGGATAAAGAAAATCACGGTTTTGGATTAAAAAACATTAATCATGTTGTGAAGAAATACAATGGGAAAATGGATATTATAGAAGGGAGTGAAGAATTTACATTGAATATATTCTTAAATAATATTGCAGGAGATACTGCATAAGCAAAGAACGAAATTCAAGTTTGGCTTCATATTTTTCCAAATAGGACGTTTCAGCGTCCAAATAGGACAACCCTATTGATATATTGTACACAAGATGCTATATTTATAACCAGCTAAGGATAATAAAAGTGAATTGAGTACGCGTAAAAGATACTAGGGATTGTTCAAAAAAATATAAAGTAAACAATTGTAGTATAGTACCAATAACTAAATATCATACTTTTTGTTAGATAGTTGCGTTCCTGTTTTTCATTTTTATAGTGTAGGAAAGTTAGCGTTTTGCTCCCAAGTTACCTTGCTTTCCTGGACATACAAGAAAGTGACGTGGTCCCTTTCTTGTAAAGATCATGAGCGGTTGCTGTAGTTGTGTAATAGCCCTAATATGCCCCATATGTTTCTATTACACCATTGCAGCTAGTAATTTGATATCTATAGGTAATCGACATACCTATGATATGTAATTTGGAGTACATATAGATAATTGGAACTGTTTCACTTCTTCTTCAAGTTCAGTTCCAGGCAAATAACTAACAAAAGTGAGAGAATACCTGGATAGGGTATTTTTTCGCTTTTTGTTTTATAATATAAAATATGTGAATTATTTGAAAATTATTATTGCATTAATTTCTAAATTGATGTAAAATAAGAGGATAGGAAGGAATATGTAATGTTTGATAATATAATAAACGTTTTGAATCATTTATCTGTTCAACAACTTCTGTACAGTGCTGTGGAAGAGATAACACTTTTCTTAGTGGCTTTAGGGGCTTGGAAAGGCAAGAGTCTTTTACAATATATACGCAATGATAAATTAATCTTCATATCAAAACTTGCGGTTTCAACTTTTCTTTTCATTTTAGTATACATAATAAGATTAGTATTACATATAGAGAATTTTAATGTTGTTGTGCTAATATCGTTAATGTCAGTTATAGTTATTTTAAAATTTATTTGGGGACTTAGTCTAAGAGCATCTGTATTTTGCTCATTAATTACAATGAGTTTATTAATGAGTATAGATTTGATTAACTTTATGTTATATACGATTAATATCGTTGATTCAATGATTTTTCCGAGAATAATTCATTTGATTATACTCATATTCATTTTAAGATTAAATATTGATGATGAGAATCCATTGATATACATTAAGTGGGAGCGACTTGATGATGCATTAAAAAATAAATTATCGTTAGTATTTTCTGTATTAATCATAAGTTATTTAAGTCATATCTCAATAATGAATCTAACTACAAATGTAGCTATAAACGTCAATGCCATTGCAGGAGAAATTGTAATGCTTAGTTTATTAGACTTAGCATTGGTAGCTATAGCATTCTCCATTTTACTTAGTAAAAATGAAGTCAATAAGCAAGAAGGTCCTAAAATCAATCATATCTATAATATAGTTGATTTAAATAAGGTTATACATAGGTTTAATGAGCATAGTCAATATGAAATAAAATATCGCATAGATAATGAACTAATTCAATTGAAAAATTTTGATTATATCAATGTATTTAATTATATAATCATGTTAATTAATTTGATAAACGATTCAATTGATATTAATTTTATCTATACATATAAAAGTTTAGCCGTAGCTATAAATATTGAAGGATCTACAGAGTTGTTAAACAGTTTATTGACAAAAAAAGAATATCACATAAATAAAGAGAAAATTACTGATGTGCATAATCTATCTATAACTGAGTGTTATGACCAGAATATAGATAGAATAGTAATAAAAATTCAAAAGAGGAGTGAAGAAAATGAAAAGTACTAAAATTAGAATGGTGACAATGCTTATTTCTGCACTATCCATGTTCGTAACATACTTTGTGAGTGCAAGTGCTTGTGCATTCCGTTATAATCAACCTAAAGTACCAGAATCAATGTTAGAAGATTAGGCTTAGACCTAATCTTCTTAAGAGAGGTGATATAACATTGAAAATAGTCATTGTAGAAAAAGATAACAGATTAGCAGAGATATATTCAGATGTTTTAAAGAAGCAAATTGAAGATTGTACCTATAATTTATTTCAAGATGGTTTTGATGCTTTAAATTATATAAAGTATACTCGACCTGAGATGATTGTTTTGGATAGCATGTCACCAGGTATAATGGGTATCGATTTAGCTAAAGAAATTTGTTATATCTATAATCCGATTATTATCTTGATAACAAATGGAGTAGATTTACAACTTGCTAATAAAAATAATAAATTCATTGATTATGTTTTTAGCAAACCTGTTGATTTTAGACTATTTAAGTCGGTTATTAAAGAACAACTGGATAGTTTTAACGATGATCGATTACATCAACCAAGATTAATGCAGAAAGATACATTAGTCTGCAATGAAGATGATTTAAGAGATGTGATTTTAAATGTCTTAAAAGATGTTAATGTTAATTTAAAAACAACTGATCAAGAATTCTTAACAGATGCTATCCAGGTTTATATTGATCCTGATAAGGAAAGTATGTATAAAGAATTGAGTATGAAATATAACATTGTTGAGGATAATGCTTTTAAAAGACTTCGTGCAATAACTCACTTTATTAATGGTAGGATTAACTTGAAAATGGATAATGATGATTTGATCCTGCAGCTAGCAGAAGAAGTGCTGAAGAGAGGTTAGTGACAGCATGAATATATCTGAAAAAATAAGTACTTTTTGTATTGAACTTGTTGAAAAGGAAAATAAGTTGGATGAGAAAACCAAAATTCATTTTATTTATGCAGTGGATCATATTATTAGAAATATTGTTTTCTATATCATATTTGTCCTTATATTGTGGGGAGTTGCTACACTAAATAAAGAAGTTGCTATTTTAAGTATTATTAATTTCATCGGGTTTTATTTCATGCGAATAAACTATGGTGGTTATCACTTATCAAGTGCAAAGGTTTGTTTTGCCATTACAATAATTATTCCTTTGATAAGTGGGGTTATAGCAAGTCTTGTAACAATTCCAAGCGTACTCGTTATCATAATCAATATTTTATTAGTAGGAACTATTATAAAGTGCGGTATTGTAGAACATCCAAATAAAAAGTTACCTGAAAAAATGAAAAAAAGATTAACGAAGAGAGGGCATATTACCCTCGTTCTTTTTCTTTTAATTCAGTGTCTATGCCTTAATTATCCTCATGTTCTTACAGCGATAGCTTTAACGGCTATCATTACAATTATTGATTTGAACTTAGGTAGGATATATAACTTTAAAGAGGTTTACGATAGTCATTGATTAATAATCTGTTATTTTAAAACATGTATTACAAGTAGTCCAAGTGGCTACTTTTTTTGATGTAAAATAATATATCAGCAATTTTTTATTGTAATTTAACCAGAATGAAAAAAAGTTGCACTAGAAAGCCTAAAATTCGTATTTTTACTGTATGTTTAATCCACTATTTGCTATAATAAAAGTGTGAAAATAAATTTACACTTTGTGGTTGTGTTTTTGCCCTTGAAAGTAAGCAAGGTCATGTCACAAATGATAGTATCAAAAGGGTTCAATATGTTAAGTTGAATATAGATTGCAAAGAGGATGTTTATGAGGTTAACTAGAGAATTCTATTATAGAGATACACTTCAAGTAGCCAAAGATTTATTAGGCAAAATGATTGTACGTTATCATAACCAACAACTTTTAAAAGCTATGATCATTGAAACTGAAGCCTATATAGGTACTATTGATAAAGCGTGTCATGCTTATGGCGGTAGAAGAACTAATCGTACAGAGGTGATGTTCAGTAAAGGTGGTCTTTTATATGTTTATCAAATCTATGGTTTACATTTTTGTATGAACGTAGTTACTGAAGAAGAAGGGACTCCTTGTGCCGTTCTCATACGAGGTGTGCAGCCAGTAGAAGGTATTGATTCTATGGCGAAACTGCGCTATGGACAACGTTATGATGAGTTAACATCCTATAAAATCAAAAATTTTTCTAATGGACCAGGAAAGTTATGTCATGCTTTAAGTATTGACAAGAGTGACAACGGAATTGATCTTTGCCATAGCAAAAAAATATATATTAGTGATACAGGATTTAAAGCAAGTGATATTCATGAGAGTAAGCGAATCAATATTGATTATGCTGAAGAAGCAAGAGATTTTTTATGGCGTTTTCAAATTAAACCATAAGCTTTTTCTAATAATGAACAACATTACTATAGAGGAGGATTTATTGTGAGTGTACAAAACTTATTATCATTTATCAATGAAAGTCCTAACAGCTACTACGCTGTTCTTAACATGGAAAAAAATCTAGAAATGGCTGGATTCACAAAGCTAAATTTGCAAGATCAATGGAGCCTTGAAAAGGGTGGTAAATACTTTATTAAGCTATATGACACATCTTGTATTGCTTTTCACATTAGTGAGAGTATCTTTGACGAGTTTGGTTTTAAGGTTATTACAGCCCATACAGATAGCCCATCTATAAAAATCAAACCGAATCCTGATATGAGTTTTAAAAATTATGTTAAGCTAAATTGTGAAATCTATGGAGGACCGATACTATCAACATGGTTGGATCGTCCACTTTCACTGGCTGGAAAAGTAGCTTTAAAGAGCAAAAATCCATTGAAGCCTAACTGGGAACTTGTCAATATTAAGAGACCTATTATGACCATACCTAATTTAGCGATTCATATGAATAGAGAGGTTAATAAAGGAGTAGAATTAAATAAACAGACAGATATGCTACCCATCATAGGTCTACTAGAAGATCAATTGGAAAAAGAAAATTACTTAGCTAAATTGTTAGCCAAGGAAATTGGTGTAGACATTGAGAGTATCATGGATTTTGATCTCTATTTATATCCATTCGAAGATGGGTGTAAAGTTGGAGCTGAAGAAGAATTCATTTCAGCAGGGCGCTTAGATGATTTAGCAATGGTATCAGCAGGATTAGATGCATTACTTCAAAGTCAACCTAAAACAGGCGTCAATGTTTTATTAGCTCTTGATAATGAAGAGATTGGTAGTAGAACAAAGCAAGGTGCAGATTCACCTGCGTTTCGTATGATCTTGGAAAGAATTTGTATTAATCTAGGATTAGATCGTGATGCATTCCTGCAGACTGTATTTAATTCCTTTATGTTATCAGCGGATATGGCACATGCCATTCATCCAAATAGACCTGAAAAACATGACCCCGTTAATCAGCCAAAGATGAATCAAGGACCTGTTATAAAATACAATGCTAATTATAAATACCCAACCGATAGCACTGATACATCAGTTTTTGAAAGTATATGTGTGAATCTAAGTATTCCTGTACAGAAGTTTGTTAATAAGTCCGATCAACTAGGTGGGAGTACAATTGGTGCAGTGAATGCAGGTCAATTACCTATCCGTACAGTTGATTTAGGTATGCCAATGTTAGCTATGCATTCAACAAGAGAGCTAATAGGTACGAAAGATTATGATTACACAGTAGAAGCGTTCACTGGCTTTTATAATCTTTAAAATAAAAACAGTAAATTGAATGACTTCATGAGGATTATCATATTGCAAGATGGAAATGAAATTATTTCCATCTTCATTCACATTAAAAGAGAGTGTTAGGAGGAATAAAATGAATGGAAATTTTAAGATTATTGTAGATAGTGGTTGTGATTTATCTGCAAAGATCAAAGAATTATTAAACGTGAAGTTAGTTCCATTGACTCTACAACTGAAGGACAAAATTTATAGGGATGATGACCAGCTAGATGTCAAGCAATACATTGAAGATATGCGTAATTGTGAGATAGCCCCAAAAACTGCATGCCCATCACCAGAAGATTTTGTTGAAGCCTATGAAGTCGATGAAGATAATGTTTTTGTTGTTACTTTATCAGAAAAATTAAGTGGTACATTTAACAGTGCAAAACTAGCCAAAGATATTTACACAGAAGAGAAAAAAGATAAGCGTATTCATGTTTTTAATTCTAAAACAGCTTCAATAGGAGAGACCTTAATAGCATTAAAGATTCATGAACTGGTTGAAAAATATCAAGACTTCAATGAAGTTAAAGAGACTGTTGAAAGTTATATTGACGAAATGAAAACCTTCTTTATGCTTGAAAACCTTGACCACTTAGCTAAAGCAGGTCGTTTAAAGACGGCTATTGTAAAGATTATGAACATTTTAAATGTTAAATTAGTCCTTGGTGCTAGTGATGAAGGTGAGATTCGTCTGGTTAATAAAGTAAGAGGTAATAAAAAGGCCTTTAAAAGATTTGTTGATGTTATTGGCGAAGAGGGAAAAGACTTTGAGAACAAAATCCTTGGAATTGCTCACTGTAATTGTTTAGAAAAAGCCCAGGCATTTAAGAGAGAAGTTCTTAAGCGTTATAATTTTAAAGAAATCATTATAGTAGAGACAGCTGGTATCAGTACGACCTATGCAGATGAGGGTGGAATTATAGTAGCGTTTTAGGTATGATAATTTTTTTCTCATACCTTAGTCTTGATTAATAGTAAATAATATGATAATATTATGCATTAATAGGAAGGTGAACATATGGAGAAAAGTTTTTTTAAAGAACAGATTGTGAAAAAGCAAGCAAATGGTATGGATATGCTCATGAAAGCGGTTATTGTCATTGTAGCGATTGTTTTAAGTTTCTTTTCATTTATCTTCTTAAGCTTTCTAGCCGTTGTTGCTGTAGCAGCAATTTGGTTTGGAGCTTGGTTTTTACTTCAAAGAACTAATAAAGAATTCGAGTATGTATTTACAAACGGTGATTTAGACATTGATACTATTTATAGTAAATCTCGTAGAAAACGTTCCTTTTCAGCTAACGTTCGCGAGTTTGAAACTGTTGTTAAAGTAAACGATTCGAATTATACTAGTGAAATTAGAAATTTTGAACAAGCATTAGATTTTTCTAGTGGAGTTAATGAAAATAATACTTATGCGGCCATGTTAACCTACAATGGCAAAAAAACTAAGATGCTTTTCGAGCCTAATGAAAAAATTCTTGAGGCTATGAAACATTATATACCACGTAAATTAAAGTGGAAAAAATACGGACAATAAGAAAGAGAGGACTTGACCAATGCATAAGATTATTAAAGAGGGTATAACCTTTGATGATGTACTTCTTGTACCAGCACATTCTAAAGTACTTCCAAAGGATGTAGATGTTTCTACGAAATTAACCAAAAAAATTAGCTTAAATCTTCCTTTAATGAGCGCAGGGATGGATACAGTAACTGAAGCAAGAATGGCTATTGCTATGGCACGTCAAGGTGGTATTGGTATTATTCACAAAAATATGCCTATTGAAAGACAAGCTGAAGAAGTAGACAAAGTTAAACGTTCTGAGAACGGTGTTATTACTGATCCTTTTTATTTATCACCAGATCACTATGTGTATGAAGCTAACGAGTTGATGGCTAAGTATCGTATTTCTGGAGT
Source organism: Vallitalea okinawensis (assembly GCF_002964605.1). NCBI lineage: Bacteria > Bacillati > Bacillota > Clostridia > Lachnospirales > Vallitaleaceae > Vallitalea > Vallitalea okinawensis. Next base: position 1,096,563 of record NZ_PQDH01000001.1, on the reverse strand, counting down.
ACCAATTACTGTTGAAGGTAAATTAATTGGGATTATTACTAACCGTGATTTAAGATTTGAAACTAACCATAACAAGAAAATTTCTGAAGTTATGACAAGTGAAAATCTTATAACAGCTCCTGAAGGAACAACATTGGAAGAAGCCAAAGAGATATTATCATCTCACCGTATTGAAAAGCTTCCTATTGTTGATAAGGAACGCAATTTAAAAGGGTTAATTACAATAAAAGATATTGAAAAAGCTATACAATATCCTCAATCAGCAAAAGATGGTCAAGGTCGACTTTTGGTTGGAGCAGCAGTTGGAGTAACAAATGATATAATTGATCGCGTTCAGAAGCTTGTTAATGAAAGTGTTGATGTGATCGTCATTGATACAGCTCATGGACATTCACAAGGAGTTATTAACGCAGTCAGAAATGTTAAAGAGGCTTTTCCAGAACTACAAATAATTGCAGGTAATGTAGCGACAGCAGAAGCAACGGAGGATCTTATTAAAGCTGGTGCTGATGCTGTTAAAGTAGGGATTGGACCAGGTTCAATCTGTACAACTCGTGTTGTAGCAGGTGTTGGCGTTCCGCAACTAACAGCTGTTTATGATTGCGCAGAAGCTGCAAAACCATATGGAATACCTGTTATTGCAGATGGTGGTATCAAATACTCTGGTGATATCGTTAAAGCCATTGCAGCAGGTGCAAGTGTTTGTATGATGGGAAGTATGTTTGCTGGATGTGAGGAAAGCCCTGGTGCTACAGAGTTATTCCAAGGTAGAAAGTTCAAAGTATATAGAGGTATGGGTTCATTAGCAGCTATGGAAAAAGGTTCAAAAGACCGTTATTTCCAAGAGGATGCTAAGAAATTGGTTCCAGAAGGTGTTGAAGGACGTGTACCATATAAAGGCTTTGTTGAAGATGTCATCTTCCAATTAATCGGTGGGTTACGTGCTGGTATGGGTTATGCAGGAGCACCTACTATCGAAAGAATGAAGGAAGATGCTCGTTTTGTTAAGATAACAAGTGCATCTTTAAAAGAAAGTCATCCTCATGACATTCAAATGACAAAAGAAGCTCCAAACTATTCTGTAGGAATGTAAATTTAAAATGAAATCTTATAATTAATGAAATCTTTAAAGCAAAAAGGCTAGCCCTTTTTGCTTTTTAAAGTTAAATTGTAAAGAATTGTTAAGATATATACTACAATATTGAAAAAATATGGAAAATAAACTACAATATAATTGTCGTATCTGTTTTATATATATGAAACCTTTTATCAGCGGAGGATGGAGATCCTCCTTTTTGTTGTCTTTTTTTATTCTCTGAGAAGCGATTCTCGTCACCCTACCCAAATTCCAAAAGAATACTTTACATAAACTTAACTTTTCTATGATGGTGCTTTTACATGTCCTTGTTATAGTATAGTTGTGCCAAGGGAAAGTAATAAAATTGCCCTTGCTTAAATAGATAACAAGATAGTTTAAAGCATAAAGTAACATTCAAAAAAATTATCTAAGATATAATAACGGAGGTTATGGAAATGAAAAAATTAAGTTTATTACTAGCAATTGTATTATCTTTCTCATTATTTTTTGTAGCATGTGGATCTGATAACCAAAGCAGTGACTCAGTCCCCCTATCTTTAGAAGGTGAAGTTACAATTTCGGGTTCAACTTCTGTGGAAAAAGTTATGGTTGGTTTAGCAGAAGAGTTCATGGCATTAAATCCAGGTGTTGAAGTAACCTATGAATCCATCGGTTCATCAGCAGGTATTAAGAATGCTAATGAAGGAATCACTATGATCGGTACAGCATCAAGAAACTTAAAAGAAAAAGAAGTAGCATGGGGGATTGAGAGCAAAGCAATCGCTTACGATGGTATTGCAGTCATTACACATCCAAATAACTCTGTAAGTGAATTAACCAAAGATCAAGTAGCAGCAATCTATAAAGGCCAAATTACTAACTGGAATGAAGTTGGTGGTGAAGATCAAGAAATAGTTGTTGTATCTCGTGAAGATGGTTCAGGCACTAGAGGTGCTTTCGAAGAAATCGTTGATTTCGAAGATGCATTAACAGCGACAGCAATTTTAGCAGAAGGTAATGGTAATGTTCAGACAACAGTAGCAGGCAATCCAAATGCAATCGGTTATGTATCCTTTACCTACATTAATGAAACTGTTCAATCTGTTTTAATTGATGGCTCAGAACCTACTACAGAGAATGTGTTAGCGGAAACTTATCCAATAGCAAGACCTTTCCTAATAGCGTATCATGAAGAAAATTTATCAGAAGAAGCCAAAGTATTCATGGACTTTATCTTTACATCTGAAGGTCAATACATTGTAGAAGAAAAAGGTGGTATTCCAGTTGCTAACTAAGATGGAGAATCAACAGAAAAAAGGTCTTTTTAAAGATGGTAATAATAGAAAGAAGTATGAAAAAGCAGCAGAAATATTTTTCTTGGCAAATGCAGCTATCGCTATTGTTAGCGTATTTGCCATAGCCCTTTTTATCTTTTACAAAGGGCTACAGCCATTCATGCCACTAAATGAAGAAGGCACTTATTCATTTATAGATTTTATTACAGGAACTCAGTGGCGTCCGCATGACGAAATATCACAAGCTGCATACGGTATATTTTATATGATCATTGGGTCAATCTTCTCAGCAACAGGTGCTATCATACTAGGGGTACCCCTAGGTATATTAACTGCTGTTTTTATGGCGGAGATCGCGCCAAAACCAATAGCTAAATTAATGCGTACAGCTGTGGAATTATTGGCAGGGATTCCTTCTGTATTTTTTGGAATCTTTGGTTTAGGATTTATCGTTCCCAAAATTATGGCTTCATCTCCTTATTCGCAAGGCCAGTCGCTACTAGCCGTTATTTTAGTACTGACGATTATGATATTACCAACGATCATATCCTTAGCTGAAAACGCAATTCGAGCAGTACCGGATACTTTTCGACAAGGTTCATATGCATTAGGAGCGTCTAAGATTTATACAATATTTAAAGTTGTCTTGCCTGCTGCAAAATCTGGTATTCTAGCTGGAGTAGTATTGGGTACAGGAAGAGCTATTGGAGAGACAATGGCTGTTATGCTTGTAGCTGGTAACCCCATAGCAGGTATTCCTACGAGTATATGGGCACCAGTACGTCCAATGACCACAAACATTGCTCTAGAAATGGGTTATGCTTTTGGACTTCATCAGGAAATGTTGTTTGCCACAGGTGTTGTATTATTCATTTTTATTATGATTATCAATATTGTCTTTAATAAAATCGCTTACGGTATGAAGTCCAGTTAGAGGGACTTAAAGAGGAAGAAGGTTTAAGTTGAAAACTGACAAGCAGGTGAAGGAATGAAATCAAATACATTGAAAAGTTATAAAGAACGCTTACAGTATTTATTGGTTTATGGATCAGCCATTATAAGTTTTGGAATTCTTCTTGTTATTGTAGGATATATATTTTATCAAGGAGTAGGCCATTTAAGCATAGGCTTTCTCAAAAATGACTATGACTCGAAAACTGTTTATGCTACAGTCTCTGTAGATGAATTAGGATTTAGCTTGGAGAAAGATGAAGAAGGTAATTATGTCATAGATGATATTACGAATATAGATATAACGAATACTGCCAAAGATCCACAAGGTAATGAAGTGGATTTTGATAGAGGCGATAATATTATATCAATCAATATGAAGAATATAGAAGCATTAGATCAGGAAGCCATCAACCAATTGATTGATGATGGTGATGGTGAAACGCTTATAAAGCTTAAAAAAGCTGGTGGCGGAATATTTCCAATGATTATTACCACATTAATTATCATCGTATCATCATTAATCGTTGCAGTTCCCATTGGGATTTTCTCTGCAATTTATTTAACAGAGTATGCAAAGCAAGGCAAATTGATTCGAATTATTCGATTTTCTGTGGAATGTCTAGCAGGAATTCCGTCAATTATTTACGGCCTTTTTGGTATGTTATTTTTCGTGACCATGCTTAATTTTAATTACTCGGTTTTATCAGGCGCATTGACTATATCTATCGTGCTATTACCAATTATTATACGTACTACTGAAGAGTCATTAAAAACTGTTCCTATGTCTTATAGAGAGGCGTCTTTAGGCCTTGGTGGTACCAAAATACAAACCATCATGAAAGTTATTATTCCAAGTGCCTTACCGGGAATAATGACAGCAGTTATCTTGAGTATTGGACGTATTATTGGAGAGTCAGCTGCATTATTATTAACTGCTGGAACAGCGGCAAAAATTCCTGATGGCTTACTTTCATCTGGCTCCACATTAACTGTTAAAGCTTATTTAATCGCGAAAGAAGAAGGCGATATCGCTGCGGCTTGTGCTATAGGTGTAATCATCATTTCAATTATTTTGTTACTAAATCTAATAACAAAGATGATTGCTAAAAGGCGTCAAGCACTATAATGACAACATTGAGATTAAAAAGTACTAGAAAATAATAATTCGAAAAGTAATATGCTTATGAAGCATTGATATGAGGTGAATTGAGTGAATACAACCTTTGAAATTAAGGATTTAAATCTATATTATGGAACGCACCATGCCTTGAAGAATATTAATATGGAAATATATAAGAATAAAATTACAGCATTAATTGGTCCATCGGGGTGTGGTAAGTCAACGCTATTAAGAACCCTTAATCGCATGAATGACTTAATTAGTGATGTGAAAATTGATGGTCAGATACTTTTAAGTGGTCAAGATATTTATGGAGATATTGATGTTATCTCACTTAGAACAAAAGTAGGTATGGTATTTCAGAAGCCTAACCCATTCCCAATGTCCATTTATGATAATGTTGCTTATGGACCAAGACTCCACGGGCTAAAGAATAAATCAAAACTTGACGAAATAATAGAGAGAAGCTTAAAACAAGCAGCAATCTGGGATGAGGTTAAAGATAACCTCAAGAAGAGTGCTCTCAGCCTATCTGGTGGTCAACAGCAAAGACTTTGCATTGCGAGAGCATTAGCTGTAGAACCAGATGTTTTACTAATGGATGAACCAACATCGGCTTTAGACCCAATATCAACTTTAAAAATCGAGGATTTAGCTGCAGAATTAAAAGAAAAGTATACTATCGTTATGGTTACACATAATATGCAACAGGCAGGCCGTATTTCAGACTATACAGCGTTTATGTTATTAGGAGATATGGTTGAGTATGATGTAACCAATAAAATCTTTAGCATGCCAAGAGATCAACGTACTGAAGACTATATTACAGGGCGTTTTGGTTAAGGAGGATAAAAAGTATGAGATTCGAGTTAGATCGAGAGCTAAAAGTTATACACGATATGCTTATTAAAATGGGTACACTTATTGAAGAAGCAATAGTTAATACTATTAAAGCTTTAAAAGAACAAGATAAAGATTTAGCTAAGAAAGTTATTGAAATGGATGATGAAATAGATGCCCTAGAAGAAAAGATAGAGCAGGAATGTATCAGCATTATTGCGTTACAAAATCCAAAGGCATCTGATTTGAGGGAAATTACATCTGTATTAAAAATGATTACAGATTTAGAGCGTATAGCAGATCATTGTGCTGATATAGCAGAGTATACGCTTAAATTAGCTGATGAAACCTATATAAAACCTTTAGTGCACATTCCAGAGATGGCTGATCGAGTTAAAGAGATGGTTAAGCTCACTATTGATTGTTATGTGAAGAAGGATGTAAAAGTAGCTATAAAAGTATGTGAGATGGATGATATTATTGATGAGTATTTTGATAATTTAGTAGATGAACTAAAGGGTATTATGCAAGCCAATCAAGAGGTTATACCACAATGCCTTCATTTTATTTTCATCGTTAAATATTTAGAGAGAATGGCAGACCATGCAACCAATGTTTGTGAGTGGATCGTTTATAACATTACTGGTAAGCACGAAACTTTAAATTAATTCATTGTCAACAGTAAACTTTTATAGTATCATAGTGATAAGAAATAAATATTTTGTCAAAGATTGAATAATAAGTAATTATCCTATGAGGTGATTGTTTGAAACAGAAAAATATATTAGTTGTTGATGATGAAGCACATATCCGAGAATTGCTGCGTTATAATCTAGAAAACTCAGGATATGTTGTAGAAGAAGCAGAGTCCGGAGAAGATGCATTGCAAAAAATTGGAGAACAGACATTTGATTTAGTTTTATTAGATGTTATGTTACCAGGTATTGATGGATTAGAGGTTTTACGTAAAATCCGTCAAGAAAATGATCAAAGGAATTTACCAGTTATTTTATTGACTGCAAAAGGTGAAGAAATCGATAAAGTTGTTGGTTTAGAGTTGGGAGCCGATGATTATATCGCCAAGCCTTTTGGTATTTATGAGTTGCAGGCAAGAATAAAGACAGTCTTTAGACGCCTTGAAGCCTATGAGGTAAAAGAGCAACCTCAAGAAGAAAGTATTAAAATAAATGATTTAATTATAAATAAGAGCCAGTATCTCGTAGATAAGAAGGGGAAGTCCATTACATTAACCCATAAAGAGTTTGAGCTCCTCTATTTACTTGCTAGGCATCCAGGAAGGGTATTTAATCGTGAATTCCTATTGGAGACAATCTGGGGTTATGAATATATTGGTGAATCAAGAACGATAGACGTTCATATTCGAAATATTAGGAAGAAATTAGAAGGCGACTATATAGCTACAATTAGAGGTGTAGGATATAAGTTTGCTGATGAAGGCTGATTAAAATGAAAAGAAGGCTTATTTTTTATAGCAGTATACTGATTGGTATACTGGTTATTTTTATTACAATGATTTCTTATCAAAAAAACTACGATGTTTATAAAAAACAAGCGAAGGATGATTTATATAAGCAAGGCTTACTTGTGGATCAAGTACTTATAGGCGCTGTAGATTTAGTTGAATTAAGTGAACGTATTGATTATTATAGCACAGCTTTAGATAACCGTATTACCATTATTGATGAGTCAGGACAAGTATTAATAGACAGTGACTATGATCCACAAACTATGGATAATCATGGGGACCGACCAGAGGTTATACAAGCCTATGAAAAAGGGTATGGTAGTAGTATACGTCATAGTTCTACCTTAGGAGTAGATTATTTGTACGTCGCCATTCGTTCAGATAACCCTTTAATGAATTATGGTGTTATTAGACTGTCAATACCTTTAAGTGAGATCCAAGAGGTTGGTATAGAAATGTTAAAGCTTAGCGCTATCGGTATCATAGTGGGAAGTATTCTGATCGTATCAATACTTTATATATTAATCAATCAGTTTATGGCACCTCTTGATCAATTAACCAATGCTGCTATGACTATTTCTAAAGGTAATTATCGTACTCCAATTATTATTCATGGTGATGATCAAATAAATAAATTAGCTGATGCCTTTGAAGACATGCGAGTTGAGTTAAAGAAAAATATGACGAAACTTAAGCAGCGAAATGATGAATTAGTATTGATCCTTAAAAGTATGGTGAATGGTGTAGTAGCTGTAGATCGTGATTTTGATATCATGTTTACCAACGATGCTTTTTTTCAATTATTTAATATTGAAGCTGAGGAAGATAAAAAATCTCTTCATGAAGTTATTAGATTATCACAACTTTATGAAGTCATTGAAAGAGTAATTGCTGAAAGGCAACCACAACAAGAACTGATTAACAGAGAAGATAGTTCAAAAATATATAAAGTAGTTGGTAATCCGATAAATTATAAAAGTAAAACAATAGGCTGTCTACTCTTGATTCAGGACATAACTGAAAGAGTGAAGCTAGAAAACATGAGAAGTGATTTTGTCTCCAATGTAACCCATGAGTTAAAGACGCCATTAACCTCTATCAGAGGGTTCGTTGATACATTACGCCATGGTGCACTTCATGATGAGAAAGTAGCCAATCGTTTCTTAGAAATCATTGATATAGAAGCTGAACGTCTATCTACTCTTATTGAAGATATTCTACAATTATCAGAGATTGAAAATAGAATTGTTGAAAATAGGCAATTAACTGATTTGAAACAAGTAGTTGAAGAAATTCTACCTTTAATGATCGAGAAGGCATCTAAAAAAAATCTACAAATTACTTATCAATTAGATGAAGACTTACCACTTTATTTTTGTAACAATTATCGAATCAAGCAGCTACTTATTAATTTAGTTGATAATGCTATTAAGTATACAGAAGAAGGTCATGTTCATCTTCGATTGAAGTATTTAAGGCTAGTAGATGCAATTGAAATATCAGTTAAGGATACTGGTATAGGCATTCCCGAAGATCAAATTGACCGTATCTTTGAGCGTTTCTATCGTGTGGATAAATCTAGATCCCGTAAGATCGGTGGAACAGGTCTTGGTTTATCAATCGTTAAGCATATAGTGGAGTTGTATGATGGAGATATAAGGGTAGAAACTAGTCTTAATGAAGGAACAAACTTCATCATAAAACTTCCCTATTAAAAAGTGTAATTGAAATCAGAATTTACATGGCATTTGAAAGGCGGTAAGTGAATGGTCATTTACCGCCTTCTTGACTAATTATTTTTTAGTTTTTGTTGAATCTTTTTTGTTTTTATCATTTTCTCCAGATTCCTCTACTATTTCTACCCCACAATTACAACTAGATCCTTTTAAAATTTGATTCAATAAAGATTTTTTTTGCTTTTTCATGTGAGTCCACCTCCTTCAAATTTAAAATATAAGATTAAACATATATCCAGTAATTGTTGCAACAAAGAAAACGGCAAGAACAAAGGTTATAACCATTTTCTTTTTAAATATAGTATTGAGTAGTGTTACCTCTGGAATACTTGCACCTGCACCTCCAATGACTATTGCCATTATTGCTCCAATGCTCATACCAGAAGCGTTAAGTGCCTTAGCAATAGGAATCATAGTCTCAGTCCGTACATACATAGGTACTCCTATAATGGCGGCAACAGGTACAGCAAATAAATTATCTGGTCCTGCAACTTTAGTAATGAATTCTTCCGGTACGAACCCATAAATAAATGCTCCGATGCCAGCACCAATGAATAAATAAGGTATAACTTTCTTGAATAAGTTCAAAGTATCCTTAAGTGCTAAAATGAAAACCCTCTTATGTTTTTCGACTTTTGTGCCTACTATAGCATCATAAGTTAAATCCCCACCATGACCACCTTTAATAGACACATTTTTTATTTGATCTTCCATACCTAACTTTTCAAGTATGATTCCTATGACTACCGCAAAGATAAATGTGAATATTGAATAGATAATCGTTGTTTGTATTCCAAAGAACTTCATAAACAATATGAGTATCATGGGATTTAATATTGGTGAGGATATTAAAAATGAGATAGTGCCACCAAAGGGCGCACCACTTTTAAATAATCCTACTAGTATTGGGATGGTTGAACAGGAACAGAAAGGAGTGACAGCACCTAAACCAGCCCCAATAATATTTTGAAGACCTTTAGGTGGCTTTGTTAATATTTTTTTGATAGTTTCTTGAGAAATATATCTTTGTAAAAGTGCCACAATAAAACTGATTATTAAGAATAATGCGATAAGTTCTCCCATTATTAACTTAAAAAAATCAAGCGCAACAGATAAGTTATTAATTTCAAACATGAATGCAACCTCCTAGTTATAAAATTGTGAATGCAATATTATTATAATGTATATGATAAATAAGTAAAGTACGCACTTTTAAGTGATTAGTTACTAATTAGATACTGTAATAATGTAAAAAGATCATTAAAATGAATTAGTATTGAATTATCATAAGAGAAGAGATATGATTATTAATAGAAAAATAATAGAGAATAAGGATGCCAATAGATAAATTCATAGTTAGGAAATGGAGGAGTTAATCATGAGTGAAGATATAAATTTTGAAGACTATACCAGTTCACATTGTGGCATTGAATTGACTTTATCAGTTATGGGAGGAAAGTGGAAGCCTCTGATATTATGGTTTTTAATAAAAAAAGGGACAAAGAGATATGGAGAGATTAGAAGATTTATACCAACGGTCACCAATAAAATGCTAAGTCAACAATTAAAAGAATTAGTGAATGATGGTTTGGTATCTAGAAAGGACTATAAACAAATACCCCCTAAAGTAGATTATTCAATCACTGATAAAGGTAAGAGTTTACAACCCGTATTAGATTTTATGTGCATATGGGGGCTAGAACAAACTAAAACCTTTAATAAAGTGAAGTGAAACTTACTAAGTACCATCTAAATCTAAGAATGATAAAGAAGATAGAAAAAAGTATTTTTAGTATTAGGAAAAATAGATAAATTTTAAAATAATTATTGAATAATTATATGTAATGTGTTAGAATGAATTTGAAATTAATTGAAACGTTTCGAATATGCTTATTTGATAAGATTTGTAAGAATCGAATGAAAAATTTTAATGAGAAATTGACTTAATTAATTTTTTTTGAATATTTATCGAAACGTTTCTATGAATAATATATTGTTATCTTTTTGATATAAGATTATTTGTAAGTAAATTACTAATAATCACACATGGATTGTAGTATATTGTCATTAATCAATAGTTTTCATGATCATACATACCTTATAATATTAGAAACGTTTCAAGAGAGGTGATGCAAATGGCAACAATAAAAGATATAGCAAAAAAAGCAGGGTTTGCAATTTCAACAGTATCTTATGCCTTACATAATGACCCCAGGGTAAGTGAAGAGACTAAGCAAAAGGTATTAAAAGTTGCAGAAGAACTTAATTATCGACCTAATGCCTATGCTCGAAATTTGAAGAAGCAGAAAACAGAAACCATAGGATTATTTTTAAACGAACTTGCAGGTCCATTTTATAATCAAGTGATTAAAGGTGTTGAAGAAGTTGTCTATTCACATGGTTATGATTTAGTTGCTTGTAGCACATATGGGGGAGAGAAAAGCACGGCTCGCCGATATTTAGAGGAAAATAGAGTGGATAGTGCCATCATACTTTCAGGCGCATCAATATCTGATGAACTCATACTACAAGTTGCTAGTAAAGATTTTCCCATTGTACTATTAGATCGGGAATTGAAAGGTCAACACGTCTATAGTGTACTCATCGATAATTTAACAGGAGCTTTTGAAGCGATGACTCATTTAATTAAACTGGGGTATAAGAAAATAGGCTGCTTAACTGGACCAAGTAATTCTTATGATAATGAGAAACGTATACTAGGATATCAAAAAGCATTACAAGAAAATGATTTAATTGATAATCCTCGTTGGGTTATACAAGGAAATTTCACTGAACAAGGTGGTTATCAAGCCATGAAAATGATGCTGGCTAGTGGTGAGTTACCTGAGGCAATCTTCTCAGCTAATGATGAGATGGCAATAGGTGCTTTACAAGCGCTTCATGAGGCTGAAATAAAAGTACCAGAGAATATCGCTATTGTTGGATTTGATGACATACAATTAGCTTCATATGTTAATCCTTCATTAACAACAGTTAGACATCCTAAGTATGAATTAGGAAGCTTAGCTGCACAGATTGTATTTCAAGCTTTGCAGCAAGATTACTTTGCAGAAACCATTGTCTTACCTACCAAATTAATTGTTAGAGAGTCTTGTGGCTATAGGTCATAGACTTTTTATACATATGGCAAATGCCAAAAAAATTAACTTTCAGGAGGAATCATAATGAAGAAAGTGAGAAAAATCATTGCATTAGTACTGACAATAAGTTTACTAAGCAGTGTTTTTGTGGGTTGTAGCCAAGATAAGCCTAGCGATACCACAAAGACTGAGGGATCTAGTACTACTGACAATCATAGTCAAGACCTAGTTAATGAAAAAGAAATCAGTAAAGAGGATTTTGAAGGAGAAATTTCTATAGCGCTCCCATCAGGTGACTATATCGATTTTATGAAAAATGAAATAGTACCTTATTTTCAAAATGAGTATCCTAATGTATCTGTAACATTGTCTGATGATCAAAATGTGGATACACGCATTGCGGCTGGAGATGCACCAGATATTTATGCAGGGGTGTTTGGCTATCAACCTGCGAAGTATTCAAAAACAGGCAATTTAGTTAATTATGAAGAATTTGACGATTACAATGAAGTTTTTGACCGTATCAGTGAGAATTATGTAATGCGAAATTTTGATGGGGTTTATTACGTTCCTTGGAATGCAACAACCCAATTAATGATTTATAATAAAGAACTTTTTAGAGAAGCTGGATTAGATCCAGAGAATCCACCACAAACCTTTGACGAATTTTTAGAAGCAGCCAAGAAAATTGATGAACTACCTAACAGAGAAGACGGTTCCGACGTCTACGGTACAATTTTCTGGAATGACGCATTGGCATGGGGTGGATGGTACTGGACCATGTTATCACAAATATACTATAACATGAATGATGGTCGATATCAATTATTTAATGAATATGGCACAGATATCGTATTTGATCAACCGGATGCCCATATGGTGGAATTTTTTGATTTTATAAGAAGTGCACAGGAATTAGCACCTCCAACAATGGAGAATAATTTCTTTGCTAGAAATGTGGGTATGTGGTTGCAGTTTGGCTATGGGTGGAAGGCTAACTTAAAAGAAGCCCAGGGTGAACCTATGGTAATAGGTGAAGACGTAGGAGTTGCACCAATTCCTACACCTAAAGAAGGTGATACCCATTGGTCAACCTTAGATGGTCGCGCCTTAATGATTTTTAAGAGTAATCCGGAGCAAGAAAAGATTGCATGGGAATTTGTGAAATTTCTTATGAGAGATGAATATAACTTAGCTGCATGTAAGGCTCTAGGTCAATTACCAACACTGAAATCATTAGTGAATGATCCATACTTCCAACGTCCAGAAGCAAAACCATTTGTTGATCAGCTCCAAAACACCCTTCCAAACGAACCTATAGCAGAACTAGATGAAGTAGCCAATATTATTCAACAAGTTTATGTAGAAACAGTGATTGAACAAAAAATATCATCTGAAGAAGCGGTAAATAAGGCTGCTGAGAAGGCTAGAGAAGTATTGACGAAATAATAATGTTGTCTGTAATTTCCTTTAACTTCCTAAAGGAAGTTGCAGGCATTTTTCTTGAAAGGAATGAAAGCAATGAGAGGAAGAAAGCTAAAGCTATCAAATAAACAAAAATGGGGTTATTTCTTTATATCACCCTTTATTCTCTTTTTTGCTGTGTTTCAAGTTTATCCAATTTTTCTTGCCTTTAAGAATAGCTTTCAAAAGATTAATTTATTAGAACCAGAGAAAGCACAATTTGTAGGTTTTGAGAATTGGGTTACAGCAGCAACGGATGAGTTATTCTGGAAATCTGTTTTTAATATTTTTTATAATCAAATCATTTTTATAACCTTAACCTTTGTTATTGGATTAACTTTTGCATTGTTACTTAAAGAAATTACAGTAGCTGGTTCTCTATTTCGGACTATCTACTTTTTGCCTGTTATAACATCAATAACTGTAGCGATGGTACTTTTTAATTTTGTTTCCAGTCCTCAAGGACCCCTTCAGTCCTTAATGATGAAATGGGAAATCATTAAAGAGCCGGTCTTTTGGCGGTTCAGTAAGTGGTTACCGATGCCGATATTAGCGATATTTAATAGTTGGAAATGGTTTGGAGTACAGATGATTATTTTTCTTGGAGGACTTGCTTCCATTAATCAAAATGTATATGAGGCTGCAGATATAGATGGGGCAGGGTGGTTTAAGAAGCTCTTTAAAATAACTTTACCCTTGTTAAAACCACAGATCATATTTGTATTAACGATGAATATTATAAATGGACTACAAATGTTTACGGAAGTATTCATGAACTTTGATTTACTTGGTGGACCTTACAATTCAGGGTTAACTCCAGTCATGTATCTTTATGCTAAAGGATTCGATAAAATGCAAATGGGTAGTGCAGCAGCGATAGGGTTGCTGTTGGCTTTATTGATATACACACTAACAATGTTACAAATGAAAATATTAAATTCAAATAAAGAGGAGGCGATCAAATAATGCTCAATAATTTAAGTAAACCGACAAAGAACAAGCAAAAAGATCGAACTCCAATAAAAAAAGTAAAACCTAAAATGGTTATTATTTATACGTTATTAATTCTAGGGCTTTTTGTTGTCATGTATCCCTTTGCTTTTATGATTATGAATTCTTTTAAAACTGGTCCTGAAATTATGCATCAACCTAATGCATTTCCAACAGAGTTATCTTTTAGAGGTTATATTGGGGTTTTTCAAACATTAAATATACCAAGATTATTTGCTAACACCATTTTTGTTGCTGGTAGTATTACATTGTTGAATACGATTTTTGCGTCCATGGTAGCATATGGTATTGTTAAGTGCGATATCCCAGAAAAAGAAATTCTAACGAAAATAATATTGGCCTCAATGATGATTCCAGGTATTTTATTACTCATACCTACATACATGATGATGTACAATTGGGAATGGGTAAATACATACCGTGTTCTTATTATACCTGCAGCAATAAGTGCTTATAATATTTTTTTGATGATGCAGTTTATGACGCAAATAGAGGATGCTTATTTAGAAGCTGCCAGAATTGATGGTAGTTCAGAGTGGTTGGTATTTTGGAAGGTGGTTTTACCCATGGCTAAACCTGCTTTATCCACAGTAGCTATACTAACTTTTATGGGAGCATGGAATGACTTTTTTGGACCATTACTTTATATTAGAGACGAGTCACTTATGACATTACAATTAGCTCTTTTTAAGTTTCAAAGCTCTATTCCAGGTGAAAACTTAGAACAAATATGGGCAGCTACCACGTTAATTACCCTTCCTGTTGTAATTGTTTTCTTTTTCATGCAAAAGAATTTTATAAAGGCATTTACAGGAGTGGGATTGAAATAGGAGTGATGAGACATGTTAAAACAACAGTTACGCTTAGTTTTAATCATATTAGGATTTATTATTGTTTCATATAGTTGGGTTTGGCTTCAGTCATATAACCGTTCAAAAGAATATTATGAAATGGCTATGAGTAATTTTGAAAAAGGTGACTATATTGTAGCTATAAAAGGAAAAAGGGTACTGAAAGAGGATGAATCGGGTTATATCTACCAAGGAGGATTGCAGCAAGCTTTGGAGATATGGGATAGCCCTTATGCTATACCAAAGCCCAATATTTATTTAGAGGCAGAACTTCAGATCGATCATATTATCAATGAGAAAATTGATCTTGGTATGGGGAAAGATGCATTTAAATCCTATTTCCAACTGGATAACAGATATCTGCCTGAAATTTTGATACGAGTTGGCGAATTATATGAAGAACAGAATGAAATGAATAAGGCAATAGAGATCTATACAATAGTGAAAGATGCTTTTGTATATGATAAGGCAATGGTTAATGAAGCTATTCAAAAAATTGAACAACTTGAGATGGATTAACTAAACTAATCCAGCCATTCATTAAGGAGATTAAAGTGAATTGAAATAGAATAGGGGAGAATAAAGATGTCAGAAGTAAAAAAGTTTGAGAATAAATATGGTTATTTTACCCAAGATGGCAGAGAATATGTTATAACAAACCCTAGAACGCCAAAGCCATGGGCAAATATTATCAGTAATGGTGATTATGGTTTTATGGTGTCGCAAACTGGTGGAGGTTATTCTTGGAGAGGGAATGCGGGACAAAATAGAATTACACGAACTATGCAAGATATTATTAAAGACCCATGGGGGAAATATGTCTATATTCGTGATATTGAAACAAAAGAATTTTGGTCAGCTGCATGGAAACCTGTTATGGCTGATTATGAGTACTACGAGGTTAGACATGGAATTGGATACTCCATTTTTCGTCAAAAAGTAAATAATATTAACAGTGAAATGAAGGTGTTTGTTGTACCAAATGCTCCTGTAGAAATAATGGAAGTGACTCTTAAGAATGACAGTAATTGTAGACGAGCATTAGATGTATCTTCCTATTTTGAATGGGGCTTAGGATTTGCACCAGATGAACATAGAGAGTTCCACAAAATTTTTATCGATTCAGAATATAATCAGGACATTAACGGTCTGCTTGTTAATAAATATTTATGGGGATTTAAAGATGAAAAAGGTCGTAGTAATAACCTTGATTGGGACTATACAGCATTCCATGCAGTGAGTGAAGAGCCTAAATCCTATGATGGAGATAAAGAATCTTTCATCGGTATGTATGGACAAGAAGCATCACCAGCAGCTATGAAAGATGATCAATTAGCTATGAGAACTGGACGCTTTGTTGATGCAGCAGCTTCTCTACAGGTGGAAGTAGTCTTAAATCCTGGAGAAAGTAAAACCATTGTCTTTACCATTGGAGCAGGACAGAAAGATAAAGAAGACCCAAAGGAATTAGCAAAAAAGTATAGTAGTGTAGAAGCTTCAAAAAAGGCATTTGAAGAAGTTCATCATTTCTGGACTCAGTTTATTGATACAGAAAAAATAAATACACCTGATGAGGCTATGAATATTATGACTAATATATGGCTAAAGTATCAGTCAATTTCATGCCGCCTATGGGGAAAATCAGCTTACTACCAAACAAGTGCTGGCTTTGGCTACCGTGATCAACTACAGGATTCTCAAATATTTCTCATTAATCAACCAGAATACACCAGAAAACAAATTTTAATGCATGCAGGGCAACAATTCCAAGAAGGTGATGTTCTTCATTGGTGGTTCACTATACGCGGTGGTGGACCAAGAACCAAGTGTTCTGATGATTTATTATGGTTACCATTTATCCTTGATGCTTACCTAAAAGAGACCAAAGATTTCTCAGTATTAGACGAAGTTGTTCCTTTTTTAGATGGTGGTGAAGCTACTGTTTATGAGCATTGTAAACGAGCTATTGAAAGAGTATTCCAGCGATTTAGTCCTCGTGGAATACCTTTAATGGGTGATCATGATTGGAATGATGGTCTAAGTGCTATAGGACAAGACTGGAAAGGTGAAAGCTTCTGGGTTGGAGAATTCTTGTATATGATTTTAACAGAATTTATACCTCTAGCAATAGATAAAGGTGATCAGGCTTTTGCAGAAAAATGTAAAGGTGTAAATGAAGCTATGAAAGTAAGCATCAATAAGTATGGATGGGATGGAAAGTGGTATTTGCAAGCAACCACTGATGAAGGACTTAAGGTAGGTTCCGAAGAAAATGATGAAGGACAAATCTTCTTAAATCCGCAAATATGGGCAGTCATGAGTGGTGTAGCTGATAAAGAGTGCTCCCAAAAAGTGATGGAAGGTGTAACTAAGTACTTATTAAAGGATTATGGTACGTTACTTTTATACCCAGCTTATAGTAAGGTACGAAGAGATATCGGTTATATAACGCGTTATGCTCCTGGATTGCGTGAAAATGGTGGGGTTTATACACATGCAGCCACATGGGCAGTCTGGGCTTATACGATGATAGGAGAACCAGAGTTGGCCTATGAAGCATACAAACGTATATGTCCGCCAAATCGTTCTGACGACCCAGATGCCTATATGTCAGAACCCTATGTAACACCAGGTAATTCAGACGGTCCTTTGTCTCCTTACTTTGGTAGAGGTGGCTGGACATGGTACACAGGATCATCCCAATGGCTTCATCGTGTAGGTACACAATGGATTTTAGGGGTACGACCCACTTATGAAGGGCTTTTAATTGATCCTAGCATTCCAAAAGACTGGGATGGTTATTCATATACACGTCAATTCAGAAATGCAACCTACCACATTTCTGTTGATAATTCAGTACATGTGAGTAAGGGGATTAAAGTAATTTATGTAGACGGTAATCCTATTGAAGGAAACATATTACCAGATTTTAAAGATAATAAAGGACACAAGATCGAGGTAATCATGGGTTAAAAATACTATAAAAAACCTACAGATATAAAATCTGTAGGTTTTAGTATCCTATTTTTCACTGCTGCCAATAACGATTTGAATATCAATACCATCTGGTATTACAGTATTATCGACAACTACTTTGGCATCAATAAAGTATGACATCAGATCTTGACCATATTTTTCTTCTTTAACATAAATACGAGTTTGATCAATACGAGAGCCTTCATAGTTACCAACGGAAATGACAGTGTAATCATCATCAGATAAAATGTCTTCAAATTTTGTTGCAAGACCATTTGTTGAACCACCATTGAGTACTTCTATAGCTAATCCCTTGCTTTCAACAATCTCAGGAGCACCAATAGCTAATTTTTCATCAACAAAGGTTTTCACATTTTCACTATCATAAACGAAATAAGAAACGTCATCAATGTACATAGCTTCTCCTGGAATAGTGTAGGATCTTAAGTTGTTTGTGGATATATCATCGAGGTACTTGGTATAGGCCAGTATATCCCATATGCCCACATCAGTGGATAAATTAGAATACAGTGCTGAAATGATACCAGGTATTTGCTTAACAATTTCAGGTTCAAGTGCAGACTTCATAAAGGCTTGCATAAAGTAATGTTGCATTTCAATACGATCTAAATCACCGTTTGTATAAGTGGCGCGGTAACGAACAAAGTCTTCGGCTTTCTTGCCATCAAGAACTTGAGTACCAGGCTCAATATAGATATATAAGTCTTGGTAGGGATCATGGTACTCCATGAGTTCAGGTACATATATTTCTACACCACCGATAGCATCTACCATTTCATTAAATACATCTAAGGAGATTTTAATATGGTGATCTATATCCACACCAATAATCTCTTCAATAGCGCTTAATGTGTATTGTTCAGGATTTTCCACGCCAGCCCCCTTAGCATATGCATGTAAGCCATTAAGTTTAAGGACTTTTGGAGCTTGTAGCTTACTAGCAGCATCATCACTGAGCTGTATATAAGTATCACGAGGTATGGAAAATGTATCAATCATATGGGTTTCAGTATTAAATACACCTATCATCATAACATCAGTTAAAGCTTCACTTTCATCAAGACCAAGTACTGCTACTGTAATTAATTCGTTTTCAGTTGTAACGACAGATACTGTTTCTGGTTCTGTTGGATTCTCTTCAGTTAAGGATGTTTGACTTTTATCAATAGGGGGTTGTTCTTGACTATCATTGTTCATAAGGGTATAACCACCAACAACGACTAGCCAAATGACGAAAAAAGGTACGACAATTGCAGTGACGATTCTCAAGTATTTTCTTAGCGGATTTTTATTTTTGGACATCTATTTTCTCTCCCCTTGTGTGTGTATATATTATCTATTCTAACTATTTACCGTATATTTCATACAATAAGAATGTTAAATTTGCATTTCAATCTCATACCTTAATAGTATACAACAATTTTATCGAAATAGCATCAAAAAATTAGCACAAAATAAGCATGATAACCAAGGAAAAACCTAGTGACAGTGGCTGAAAAAAAGCATAAATGTGTGAAGTAAATGAATATAGTCAATAATATAGACTGAAAGAAGAGTTGATGAAGGTTCTATTTGATTTTATATAAAAAATATGGTTTAATAATTGAGATATTTAAGTGAGAAGTGAGGAGGACTAAAATGGATAAGCAAGAGCGAATGAATACTTTGTTAGATTTAATTGATGAAGAGTATTTAACAAAGGAGTTTTATATACGATATTTTGAAGAAATTTATAAAGATGAAAGAAAAAAGAGTTTAACACGAACTGCTATGGAAGCTTTTGATACATTATCAGAAGCCTTTGATGTTATTTTAAATGATGAGAATTACAAAGTCATTTATCACCGTTGTAAAGAGCTAAAAGAAATACTTGAAAATGTCATACTAGAGTACTTTGAAGAAAGAGAAGATCATGCATTAAATGAAGTCTTTACCCCAGCAGAAATTAAGGAAATCAATGAGGATAAAGAATTTTTTAGTGCTTTTGACGAATATAAGCAAGATATTTTTAAGGATTTATTCCATAAAGAACCTAAAAAGATATATGATGTAGCTAAAAAATATCTATTAGATGATGAAAAACATATGAGTCTATCTGAAGAAGATATTATTATGGAAATGGTCAAGGTTTTTGATGATGAATATGTTATAGGTCAGTTAGCCGAAAAATTTACTCATATTATTGATAATCATACGAAATATATTCTTGAAGTTGATGAAGAGAATGATGAGGATCTTACAGGTCAAGCTGATAGTATTTTAATGCCTATAGGTCAGTTTGACATCAATGATTACTTTGATATATACCCTTTCTTGTATGAATATACAGGAGAACGCATAAGTTTACTAGGTGATGAAGAAGGAAATGGAGAAATTTCTTATTGGGGCACCTATGAAGAGTATTTCCAAAATATTTTAAGAGACATGATTCTGGGGAATTTAGGGCGTGTGTTTGAAGAATTGAATAATAATAGGCATTCTGACTATACTATTCTTATGGATCGTCTCCGAATAGAAACCAAGGATTATCTAAATGTACAGAAAATTTTAAAGGAAAGCCAAGTTTTGTACTACGAACTTAATGAATTTGAAGAAGGCATCTGGACCAAATTTGCCGAAAGTTCTGCTGAAGACTTGTATAGAAAAGGAAAAAAGGGCTCATAAATCAAAGATTAGAGCCTGATTTAAATATTCAAAAAATTCTATACTATGACGGTGAATTGCGCTTAAAATCTTTTTGGGTTAAGGTATTGCTTCATCAATTTTTTTGGTTTAAAATAAAGTTGTAAAGGAAATCCGTGCTATAAATAAGGGAAGGTAGGGAATTAGATATGAGCGAAAAAACTTTAAATCCATTTGAGATTGTACAACAACAAATTGAAGACGTATGTCATGAGATGGGGGAAGAAGAAGCAGTACACCGTCTACTAAAAAATCCTTTAAGAGTTTTTGAAGTAAATATTCCAGTTAAAATGGATGATGGTTCAACAGAAGTATTTAGAGGATATAGAGTTCAACATAATGATGCTCCTGGTCCAACAAAAGGTGGTATCCGTTTCCATCCACGTGTTGATGAAGATGATGTTAAAGCTTTAGCAACATGGATGACATTAAAATGTGCAGTTATTCACTTACCATATGGTGGTGCTAAAGGTGGGGTTGAAGTAGATCCATCTAAATTATCTGATCAAGAACTTGAAAGATTAGCTCGTGGTTATGTAAGAGCGATCGCACCAATTATTGGTGAAAGAAAAGATATTCCTGCTCCAGATGTAAATACTAATGGTAATACAATGGCATGGATGGTAGATGAATATTCTCGTTTAAGAGGTATTGGACGTACATTACCAGGTGCATTTACTGGTAAACCAGTTGAATTTGGTGGCTGCCATGGTAGAAAAGAAGCTACTGGTTATGGGGTAGCATTAATGGCAAGAGAAGCTGCTAAATATAAAAATTTAGATTTAAATGGCGCAAAAGTCGTTGTTCAAGGTTTTGGTAATGTTGGTAGTTATTCAGCTTTATACCTTGAAGAGATGGGTGCAAAAGTAATTGCAGTATCTGACGTTTCTTGCGGTTTATATAATGAAAATGGTCTACCTATTGACGAGCTTATGAAGTTCGCTGAAGAAAGAAGACCTTTAACTGAATTCAAAGGCGATGCAGAGATGATTGATCGTGAAGCTATCTTTGATATTGAAAGTGATATTCTTTGTCCATGTGCATTAGAAAACTCTATCCATATGGGTAATGTTCATAAAATCAAAACTAAAATCATTTCTGAAGGTGCTAATGGTCCTACTACTCCAGAAGCAGAAGAAGTACTTAATGCACAAGGCATTTTAGTCATTCCTGATATTCTTGCTAATGCTGGTGGTGTTACAGTATCTTACTTTGAGTGGGTACAAAACTTACACAACTATTATTGGAACTTTGATGAAGTTCAAGATAAGCAAGAGAAGAAAATGATTCAAGCTTTCAATAGAGTTATTGGCTATATGGAAGAATTCTCAATTCCAATGCGTAAAGCTGCTTATCGTATCGCTATTAAAACAGTAGCAGCACCAATGAAATTACGTGGTTGGTACTAAGATATATGTATAATAGGGCAATCCATTATGGGTTGCCTTTTTTTGTGGGAAACTTTATAATGGTAAATATATACATATTTCATTGGGGTGATCATTATGAAAGAAAGGATACTACCTTGGCGTATCTTGAAGCAAGCCATCTATATCTATAAAGAAAAATTTACGACACTTATTGTATACTCCTTATTGATTTTCATAGTACAGTTTTTTTTAGATGGGTATTCTCTACTAGTAAACCGGCTGAATATACCCACTGATAACATATCGTACCTCATAGGTAAACTCATACTCTACATACCCTATCTATATTTCACTTTTTTATTTTCTATTGCTCTGATTATACTATGCTCACTTTACTATGAACATAGAGATATGGAGTGGCGAACACTTATTAAAATGAGTAAATTAAAGTTTTGGAAATACTTATTAGCTGACCTAGAGATACTTGCTTATATGATTCTCCCCTTGTTAGGTGTTTTTTTTGCAGTTTTAATATTTCAAAATTATTTTGGTATAGTCATCGCTATTCTCTCATTTTTAATCATGATATGGCTAACCTTAAGAATGATTTTTGCAACCTATATAGCGGTATTAAGAAAAGAAAAAGGATCTTTTGTTAAGACGAGTATGTTGCTTACAAGAAAAGAAATAAAAAGTGTTGCTATCGTCTACCTATTGAGTAGTATAATCTTTCATACACCTTTTGTAATAATAGAATTAGGCGAATTATTTGAGGTTATTAATGGTGTCACGGCACAGTTGTGGTTTATGTTTTCAAAACAAAGCATACTTTTGTTAGCTAGACCCTTTACCATTGCTTCATTAACTGGGTTATTTATCAGCCTAAACGAAAGATTGGATGAAGAAAAGGATTTAGAAATTAAATCATCTTGCTCCTGGTTTGCATCATAGTATATTATGTTCTGTTGTAAAATTGAGGAATAGGTGTAAAAAATCATTTGATTGGTTAGGCTAGTTATAGGAGGTGTCCATTTTGAAGTTTGATAAAAATATTAAGAACAGTATGCCTAATAATAATCAAGCAGTATCTAATAGTAATACATTAAATCAGATAAACATGAATGATAGTGACGGAGTACCAGAAGGTATACCTGAGAAGGTTCCAGAACCTGATCACCCTTATATGGGTAATCTTACATCCCATCAAATTGGTACCATGGCTAAAGCTGGTCAGCTTGGCGGAGAGATGGTTCGTCGCATGGTGACACAAGTAGAAAAAGAGATGGCTGATGGTGAAGTTGATGGAAATAACTTGATGTAGTTAGTGCGTAAATTACTTTAAAAGAGTATTATGTGGATGCTAGAAAGTATCCACATAATGCTCTTTTCATTTTTTATCTATTAATTCTATATATTCATCATCGTTTTCAATAATTAATAATGACAAAATGATATTATTCACACCCATTCCTATGCTACAATTAAGAAGAGAGATAGAGGGGACAAGGGGGATGCTTGTGAAAAATCATGGTTTATTCAGGAAATGGTATTTATCTTATTTAATCATTGTATGCATAGCATTATTCTTTAGTATTGGTATTTATAATTTGTTTGCTAGCACAATGGAAAGTGAAATAAGCAAATTAAATAGTGCTTATTTATCACAAATCAAAGGGTTGATAGATGGAGAAATTCAATCCATTGATCAAACAGCTCATATCATAGGATTAACGCCTACTATTCAATCTGTCATCAACATGGAAGAAGAATTGACCATAGACGATAGATATGTATTACGTGAAGCATTGAAGAATCTAAAATTATATAATACCTCCAATGATTTGAGCAAAAATATATATCTATATGTCTTTAAACCTGGTTTATTAATAACGAACGAATCCGTATACACCAGTTATCTCGATTTGTTTACAACAGAACAGTTTAATGTTGATGCTGACCTCTTTAGACGTATTGTAAAAAGAAACTATCAAAGAGAGATCAACCGGTTTAATTATTTGACTGGTGAAGGTGATGAAGTGAGTAAACTGTTATATTTACAATCCCTACCAATAAACTATAAAAGCTCTATGACTGCAACATTAGTAATAGAACTTGATGAAAGCAGAATTAGCAAAGTTATGGGAGAAGATGAATATTTATCAGAAGGGCTTCTATGCATCTTAGACAGCCAAAATAGGTTGATATTTTCAAAAGGTGATTTAAGCTTTCCTAATGGGCTAAAATATGAAGAACTATCAGATCATCAGGTGATTCGTGATGTCATTGATGGACATAAAGTGGCTATATCTAGTTTAGAATCCGACGTAACAGATGTTAAATACGTTAGAATAGTGCCAGAGAGTTTATTCTGGAAAGAGGCTAGGAAATTAAAAAATAAAACCATTTGTATTATTATTTTGTTGGGGTTAGTCGGAATAATATTGGGTTATTTATTTACAAAGAAATATTATAAACCTTTAAATAAAATTGTTCATAGAGTTAAACCAGAAATGGAAGAAGAAATAGTAGGTAATGAATACCAATATATTGAAGACGCATTAGATCATAATTTTGAAATTCAAAAACAAATGAAATGTCAATTAAGTAGGCAAAATAAAGTGTTTAAGAATAATTTTTTAGCTCGAGTACTTAAAGGTAAAATTGAAGATGAAGAAGAGCTACGACAACAATTAAAAGCCTATGATATTCAATTCACGGATAAGCATTTCGTTGTGATGGCTTTTCAAATACATGACTTATCCCGTTTCAGTAAGAGTAAAAACGTTGAGCATGAATGGCGTTTAGCTAGATTTATTATTGGTAATATATTTCATGAAGTCATGTCTAAGCAAAACAAGTGCACCATTGTAGAGTCAGAGGAAATTCTGGCATGTATATTAAGCGATATAACTTTTGCCAAAGAAGAATATTATCCAGGCTATTTAACAGATATCATACAAGAAGCTTATCAGCCCATTAAGGATAACTTCAACATTGATTTCACAGTGGCTATTAGTTTTCCACATGATTCATTAATGGGAATCTCAGAAGCCTATCGAGAAGCCTTGGATGCATTAGCTTACACGAAAATATTAGGCAATGTTGACACAATTTTTTATGGGGACACGTTACAATCAAAGAGAAAATACGATTATTCTATAGAGAAGGAACACCAAGTTATCAATTTGATCAAAGTAGGAAACTATGAGAAAGCTAAAGACCTATTGGATGAAATATTAGACCAGCATTTAATGGAAGATTTGATTTCATTAGAAGCTGTTCAATGTCTCATGTTTGACTTATTAAGTTCAATCATCAAGACGATCAATGGTTTCAAAGAACAAAAGATTTTGGATGATTTAAAACCAATTAAGAAAATGATGAAATGCCATTCAGTAGAGGAGATGAGAAAAGTACTTGATCATACTCTATCTGAAATTTGTATGGTTAAGAAACTAGAATTAAATAATGATGAATCCAATGACCTGAGTAAACGAGTAAAAGAGTTTATACTTGAACATTATTATGATACTGATCTGAATGTTTCTATGTTGGGAGAACACTTTAATATGACACCAGCGTATCTATCTAAATTGTTTAAACAAGATACGGGGGACAGCCTTCTCAATACCATTAATAAAGTCCGGATAGATCACGCTAAAAAGCTATTAGAAGAAACAGATGAGACAATAGGTCAAGTTGCTAATAAAGTAGGCTATACCTATAGTAATGCTTTTATTAGAGTTTTTAAAAAATATGAAGGTGTTACACCAGGGCAATATAAATCGGTATTATAACAGCCTCTATGTTGAAGTCTAGCTAGGGGATTAATAGACTAGCGAAGAGCCTATTGGCTCTTCGTTTACGATGATACTTATATTATATTAAGCGTGTTTAATAAATCTAATTCACCATATCCCCATTCCTTATTAGGATATTTCATTCCTTTTCTTCTCTTTGCTCCTCGAGAGAGATAGGTTTTCATAGTCATTGTATTAATATTTGGATTATTACCTTGAACGATTCCCCATTCTAATAGGAGTGCAGATGCTCCTGCAGTAAGAGCAGTTGCTACACTTGTACCTGTCATAGTGCCATACTGATTGTTGAGATAGGGACCAATGACATTAACTCCTGGTGCTACAATGTCAGGTTTAATTCTAAGGTCTCTTGTATAGCCTCTCCCAGAGGATAAATAAATGCTATTATTCACTTCGTTATAAGCACCTACTGTTATTGTTCCGGGATTAGTTGAGGGTATAACAACGGTTGAATCAGGGTCTGGACTCAAGAAAACAGTATTATCTTCGATAAACCCGCGTATAGGTAAATAGATGTCAAACTCTCCATTAATCAGGATCTCACCATGAACCACAATAGTCCATAAACCCGGTAAGGGTTTTTCGATTATTATAGCAATGGACTCTTCGGCGGCTCTTTCTTCTAATAAATCATAGTGAACGCGAATAACTGATGATTCTATAGGAAATACTTTCTTTTGCCATCTGCGTATTTCAGATCGAAATACCCCTGTGGTAGTTCCACTTGGTGATATTAATTCTATACTTAATTGATCGGGAAGAGGAACCCACATGTTTAAAAATACGCCCTCTTCTTTTTCAGCAATATTAAAATCTAGACTTAATTTATTTTTTCCTTCTTTAAAGATTCCATGGAAATGGTGGTCAGCGTTAGCTTCATTTCCTGCTGTAGTAACCATGACGGCACCAATGGAATCACCAAATTTTGCTAATATTTCTTCGAACTCATTGGTTCCATTGTGGGGACCATCAGATGATGCAAATGCTAATAATACAACGATAGGCTTTCCTAATTTTTCTGCTTTATCTAACACATAATTTACTCCTTGTAACATATCACTTGTTTGATAAGCAATAGCATCTTCTTTTACTTGAAAAAACTCCCTTAAGCATTTTTTTGCTTGTTTTAACTTAACAATAACTAAATCTGCATCTGGCGCTGCACCTTGGAACTTCTCCTTATAATTAGGTCTCCCTGCTGCTATACCTGCTAAAAAGGTACCATGACCAATTTCATCCATCGTAGGTACAATTGATAGTGGGTCATCAGAATTTATAGCTTCGGTTATTTGGTTGTTTGTATATTCTGTACCATAGAGAAATCCTTTTGGTGGAATACCTGCTTCTGTTTGATCCCAGATGCTTATTATTTTACTCGTATTATCTTCATATCGAAAGGCTTCATGGGTATAGTCTATACCTGTATCTATGAGTGCTATAATCACGCCATTACCTGTAATATCCAGAGCTTTACTTTTAAGAACTGGTCCAATCCCTGCAGCTTCGATACTACTTATACTTGATAGACCATATACGTTTGGTATGATTATGTACTCGCTATTAAGATAATAGTTTTGACAATTTTCTAGTCCCATCTTGATATGAAATAATATCCAATCTTCAAAAACTCTTTTGGCACAAATCGCTCCTGCTTCTTTGGCTACTTCTTCAAAATCTCCTTTATATCTATACCAAATGTCTAAGTAATCTTCAGAAGTTATGATTTCATGACAATCAATATCTTGTCTCAATATCTCACACGCCCTCAAATATGAATACTTACCATTAATATATATTCAATTACAATGATAGTAGTACGTTTTTTACTCTAAAGTTATCCTTATTTCTGATATAATTAAGTTACGATGGTGAATATATATCAGGAGTGTTTATCAACCTTTTTTTAACATTTGTTTATGGATTTTAACTATTAATCATAGCTTTTTTAGAAAAAAGATATCATAATAAAAAGTGTTCATTAAACGATTTTAGATTTTCATTATTAGAGAATAAAATAATAATATGGTATTTAATAAATGCGTCATTATTTCATACAAATGTTTATTTACAAAATTATACTTATGATTAATAATAAAATCATGGTTCGAACCAAGTAGCAACATTTAATAGAGCATTATGGATTTAAACTATTGAATAGAAATAGGGGGAACATATAATGAATAAACGTGTTGTAAAATTGATCTCGTTCATATTAGTATTAAGTATGCTTTCAATGTTATTTGTAGGCTGTAGTAAGGATGCTGAAGAAGGTACAAGTAGTAAGTCTGGTGAAAAAAGTGCTGTATCTGAAAAAGATAATAAAGCTGATAACAATGCAGATGATTCAAAAGAATTTTCATATCCTATAGATGGAAGTAAGACATTAACGTACTGGGTACCATTAAATGGTAATGTTTCACAACAAGCAGCTAACTTAGCGGATACACCATTTGGGAAAGCTTTAGAAGAAAAAACTGGTGTTACAATTGAATACTTACATCCAGCACAAGGTCAAGAGAAGGAACAGTTTAATCTATTAGTTGCTTCTGGAGATTACCCTGATATTGTTGAATACGATATTTTAAAAGAATATACAGGTGGACCTGAAAAAGCTATATTAGATGGATTTATTATTGACTTAACAGAGTATATGCCTGAGTATGCACCAAACCTAATGCAATATTATGGTGAAAATTCAGAGGCCGAAAAAATGGCTAAAACAGATACAGGTAAGTACTATAGTTTCCCATTTATTCGTGGTGATGATGCTTTAATGGTTTACTTTGGCCCTATCATTCGAAAAGATTGGTTAGATGATTTAGGATTAGATGAACCAGAAACCATGGAAGATTGGTATAACATGTTGACAGCATTTAAAGATGAAAAAGGTGCAACATCTCCTTTATCCTATCAAAACTGGATGCTTGGTGCTGGTAACGGTAGCCCCTTTATTGGTGCCTATGGTATATCAAAAGATTTCTATATAGATGACGCTGGAAACGTACAATTTGGTTCTATGCAACCTGAATATAAAGACTTCCTAACAGAATTCAGTAAGTGGTATGCAGAGGGTTTAATTGATCCTGATATTGAGACAGTTGACAGTAAGCAAGTAGCTGCCAAGATAACAGGTGGAGAAACAGGAGCATCATTAGGCTATCAAGCAAGTCGATTAGGTAACTGGCTAAAAGCTAAAGAAGATGATCCAACCTATGATTTAATGGGAGCTAAGTTCCCAGTATTAAACAGTGGCGATAAGCCAATGTTTTCACAAAAAGACTTTGCACTTCCTGGTACTGCTGCATTTATTACAACTGCATGTGAGGATATCGAAACAGCTATGCGTGTATTGGATTTTGGTTATACAGAAGAAGGTCATATGTTAGCTAACTTTGGTATTGAAGGCGAGTCTTATGAAATGAAAGACAACTATCCATCGTATACAGATGCGATATTAAACAATCCTGATATGCCAGTAGCAGCAGCGTTAGGTCAATTTGCACGTTCATGCTATAGTGGTGTAATGGTTCAAGATGTTCGCTATATTGAACAATATGGCTATACCTTTGAACAGCAAAAATTAGCCAACCAAAACTGGCAGTATTCAGATGTTGACAAATATCGTATGCCAAAAGTAACACCAACTCCTGAAGAAAGCCAAGAGTTAGCAACAATTATGAATGAAATTAATACTTATCGTGATGAGATGTATGTTAAATACTTATTTGGTCAAGAGAGTCTTGATAATTATGATGAGTATGTTAAGAACATTAAAAACATGGGTATTGATCGTGCTATCGAAATTTATACAGCCGCATTAGAAAGATACAACAACAGGTAGTAAGTTATCAAGAAAGGAAGGGGAATCCCAACCCTCCTTTCTTTATTTGAAAGGAAGTGAATGAATGAAAGGAGAAGTAAAGTCTATAACAACCAAGGTGAAGGCCCAAAACAGTTTTGGTGTACGAGCTAAAAAAGATTTTATCCGTAATAGATCATTATATCTGATGGTATTACCTGTTATAGCTTATTTCATTATATTTAAATATATTCCCATGTATGGTGCATCAATAGCCTTTAAAAACTATTCTCCTGGGCTAGGAATTATGGGAAGCCCTTGGATCGGATTAGATCACTTTGTAAGATTTTTTAACAGTGTATCTTTTTGGAGAGTGTTAAAAAATACATTTTTATTAAGTCTATACTCCTTATTATGGGGATTTCCAGCACCAATTATTTTAGCATTATTATTAAACGAGCTTAAGGTTAAGAGGTTCAAAAACAGTGTTCAGACCATTACATATCTGCCTCACTTTATTTCTTTAGTCGTTATCATTGGCTTATTAAAAGATTTTTCAATTACTGACGGACTCTTTAATGATATTATTGTATTATTAGGCGGAGAGCGAATGCCACTACTTCAAAAACCTGAGTTCTTTAGAACGCTTTACATTTCTTCTGGTATTTGGCAGGAGATAGGATGGGGATCAATTATCTACCTAGCAGCCTTAGCAGGTATTGATGAACAGCTCTATGAAGCAGCTATGATAGATGGTGCCAATAGATGGAAACAAACACTTCATGTAACCCTTCCTGGGATTAGTTCAACCATTGTTATTCTACTCATTCTAAGAATTGGTCGATTACTTAGCGTAGGATTTGAGAAAATCATTTTGATGTATAATCCTGCAACTTATGAAGTAGCAGATGTTATATCCACATATGTTTATCGTGTAGGACTTTTGGAATTTAGTTGGAGTTACAGTACAGCTATTGGGTTGTTTAATTCTGTATTAAACTTCACTTTATTGATTGCTGCTAATAAGATCAGCAAGAAATTCAGTGAATCTAGTTTATGGTAAAAGGAGGGGCATATATGGCAGCAGCTTATTTAAAACCATCTAAAAGTGAAAAAGTTTTCAATGTTTTTAATATTTCATTATTAACGCTATTTACAATAACGGCATTATATCCAATTATACATGTTGTCATGGCTTCTATAAGTGATAGTAATGCATTAATACAACACAGTGGAATTTTATTGACTCCTGTTGGTGATGCTAGTCTATCAGCCTATAAAGCGGTGGCACAAAATCCTAATATTTTAAATGGTTACATGAACACTCTATTTGTATTATTTGTAGGGGTTATACTTCAATTAATCATGACATCTTTGGGGGCTTATTTCTTTTCAAGAAGAAATGTCATGTGGAGAGATCTATTAATGTTCCTTGTCGTTTTTACCATGTTTTTTGAAGGCGGTATGATTCCCTTTTATTTGACAGTTAGAGCATTGAAATTAACGAATACCCGATGGTCATTGATTGTACCCTTTCTTGTCAGTGCCTATAACTTGATTATTATGCGAACATCATTCGCGGCTATTCCAGTTAGTTTGGAAGAATCGGCAAAACTTGATGGTGCCAGCCACTGGACTGTATTATTTAGAATAATTTTACCGCTGAGTAAACCTGTTATTGCTGTTATGATTCTGTATTATGGTGTTGGAGCTTGGAATGGTTGGTTTTGGGCATCAGTATTCTTAAGACAAAGAGAGCTTTATCCGCTTCAATTGATACTGCGTGAAATACTTATTGCTAATGACGTGGATTCTATGACTCAAGGGGCCAGCTTAGCCGATCAAGAAGCCATTGGTGAAAGTATAAAATATGCAACAATAGTGGTAGCAACATTACCGATCCTATGTGTTTATCCTTTCTTGCAGAAATACTTTGTCAAAGGTGTTATGATCGGTGCTGTTAAAGGATAATTATAATCAAATTATTGTATAGAAGTTAAGACTAAAAAGATTGCAGTTGCCTCAAGATAAAAAGAGGCAGCTGTTTTTTAATGGATACTAATCACTTTTTGTGATGAATAAATCAAGTAAACGTTTTACTAGGTTGAAATTAAACTATTAATGATGCATAAAAAAATTAGAGTTAAATTAACTTATATCATGAAAATCCTATATAATATTGAATTAATTATGGGTATTGTATTATACTACAGATAGTTGAACGTTTGACTAAGGGAATGATTTCATGAAAAGAACAACATTAAAAGATATTGCAATAAGAGCTGGTGTTTCTATTACGACGGTATCTAACGTTCTCAATAAGAAGAATATAACCAGCTATTCAGAAGATAAAAAACAAGAAATATTACGAATTGCTGAAGAGCTTAATTATGAAACCAATCTTGCTGCTAAAGCACTTGTAACTCAGCAATCCAATATGATTGTGGTACTATTACCTCCTTATATGTTAGGGTGGATTCAAGAGAGTCCATTTTATTTTTACTTAATAAGTGGTATTGAGAATAAAGCGAATACAATGGGATTAGATGTGATCATTAAGTTTATTAAATTTAGTGAGACAGTAGAAGAGTTGTTAGCTTGGGCTAAAAGTAGATGTCTTCATGGCATTGTGGTTGTTGGGGAGATTAATAAAAGTTTAATTTTAGGATTAAATAAACTAGATATCCCTATAGCTTTAGTTGATAATTACACCCAATTTAAACTTAAAAATATTCATTATATCAATACAATGGATGAGTATGGAGGTATGCTTGCGGCTAGACATTTGATGGAGCAGGGCTATAAGCGGTTATGTATATTAACATCCAATATTACAGAAGAAAAAGTAGATTACCATCGTTATCAGGGATTTAAAAAAGCTATAAGACAAGCTGGATATGAGGAATCACTTGTTATTGTTAATACTACTACCTACCAAGAAGGGTATGATATCAGCTATGAAGTGAAAACAATGGGTGTGGATGGAGCCTTCTGTACTTCTGATATTTTAGCTATTGGTCTTATGGATGGTCTGACAAACCTTGGTGTAAAAATACCTGAAGACTTCGGTGTTATTGGCTTTGATAATATTAGTCGTAGTAAAGAAAATTGGTTGCCCCTAACAACAATTAACCAAGATGTTATCAAAAAAGGGGAACTAGCAGTAGATACCTTGAATAATGAACAATCATGGGGGAGTCAGGTAAAAGTTTCTGTTAACTTAATTAAACGACAAACCACATAAATTTTTTAGTAATAGGGGAATTTCTTTTTGTAAAAACATTAGATTGAATGTTATAGGAGGATTATGATGAAGAAAATAGTTACTATGATATTAATGTTAACTATGATTTTGTCAATAACAGGTTGTCAAAAAAGTGTTACGGCAAAATTTGAAGAAGATTTAATTTGGGATGATGAAAAAGGGCAATACACCAATGAGAAGGATGCGAAGCTATCAATATGGCTTGATAATGAAGAATATGGTGATAAACTGATTGAACTATGGAATGAAAAGTACCCAGATGTAGAATTAACTTATGAAAACCGTGACGTTAATGAGAATGTAACAAAACTAAAATTAGACGGACCTGCTGGTATTGGTCCAGATGTTTTTTACATGCCACATAATGCCGTTGTTGATGGTAGAGAAGCAGGAGTCTTATTTCAGCTACCTGAAAGAGACAAAAAGTATTTTTTGGATATCATGCAAGAGTCTTCTTATAAAGTAACCATGTATGAAGGAGAAATGTACGCTGTTCCAGATTCTGTTGAAAACATTGCCTTAGCCTATAACAAACAAATATTAGCTGCTCTACCTACACTTCCAACAGTCTTCAATACAACAGCTTCTAATTTATTAGAACAAATTGAAAATGAAGAGATCTACATGGAAGAATTACTTGCCGGTATAGCGAATTGGAGTAATAATTACGTTGGTACTGGTGTAGAAATTCCTTATTTAGAGGATCGATTCTATACAGCTGAAGTAGAAGGTGAAGCTGGATCAGAGGATAAGCATACTATCATGGCTTGGCAATTGTATGATGCATATCATATGTATCCATTCTTAACAAGAGATGGCTACCGTGTTTTTGGTGATGATAACAATGACCCAACTCAATTTAATATGACATCTAAAGAAGTTACGGAATCTATTCAAGCCGTGACAGGCGATTGGTTTGGTAATAAAGAAACATCAAAACTATTTCCAGGACTTGCAACGATTCAGGATGTTGTTTGGGATCAAGGACCATCACGATACCAAAAAGGTCAGGTGGCTATAACAATTACGGGACCTTGGGTGATGTCAGATATTAAATCAAACTGGAAAACATGGGTTGAAGAAGGGCGATTTGGTATAACTGAAAATACTGAAATTTCAGATATATTTGGAGTGAAAGCACTTCCTAAGTTCAGTAATGACCAAAATCCAATAACTTTTTCAGGTGTGAGAGTAACAGGTATGAACATTTACACCGATTATCCTAATGCGTCTATGAACTTACTGAGATTCCTTTCAAGTGAAGAAATAATGAAAGAAGTTTATGGCATTCTAGGTAAGATACCTGCTGTCAAAGATTCTAAAGGTATACCAGGACTTAATGAAGATGCAATATCTCAAGGATTTTTATCACAAGCAGCTTATTCACATCCTATGCCTGTTATACAAGAAGGAAATTATATGTGGGATCCTTTAAGAGATGTTTGGACAAATATTTTTGATGAAATGATGTCTATTGAAGATGCACAAGCAAAATCACAAGAAGACTATGAGCGTATTTTACACGATGCAGGAAAATAATGAAGTGACCTTATGTAAAAACAAAAGATAAAGTACTAAAAAACTGGTATTGGGGTTAGAGCTTCAATACCAGTTGACATGTAGGAATAACTTTATTATAGGGAGGTAAACTGTGGAACAACTATTTTACTATAAAAAGAATGCAAAACTTTGGCAGAAAGTTTTAGGGTATGAAATGACCAGTTCAGGTTGGCTATCCGTTTTTGTGATGGGGTTTGGGCAATTTAAGAATAAGCAAAAAGGAAAGGGGATTCTCTTTCTAAGTATTCAGTTGATGTATCTGATGATTGAAATCTTAACAAGCAGCTTAGTTCAAGGGACAATTCCTGGACAGCCTGATGCTTGGGGATATGGCTTTTTTGCAAGAGGACTATGGGGATTTATAACTCTGGGAGATACAACGGGTGGACGTTTTAGAGATAATTCACCTGTCCTCATGATCGAGGGTTTGATTGCGATCTTATTACTACTCATTCTACTAATGATTTGGATTTATAATATTAAAGACGCTAATAATACGGCATTCATCTATAGAAAAACGGGACAGATTCAATCTTCCAAAGAATACTTTAAGCACGTAGCAGAATCCAGTTTTGCCTATGTTGTAAGTATGCCATCCCTCATACTATTACTTTTTGTTTCTATTATGCCGATTCTATTTGCTTTTTTCATAGCATTTACAAATTATGATGCTTATCATAATCCACCAGCAGATTTAGTAGATTGGGTGGGATTGATCAATTTTGGCAAGGTACTCAATCTTCCTGGCTGGCGAACGACATTTTTTGGAGTGGCTTCTTGGACTCTGACCTGGGCTGTATTAGCTACTGTTACTACTTTTTTTGGAGGTCTTTTTTTAGCTGTATTAGTCAATAATCATCGTGTCATAGGTAAGAAAATTTGGCGTACCATCTTTATTTTACCTTGGGCAATTCCAGGGATGATCTCTTTATTAGTTTTCAAGAATTTCTTCAACCAAACGTATGGACCTTTGAACCAAATGCTAGGAATGGATATTGCTTGGTTAAATGATCCTGTATTAGCTAAAGTAACCTTATTAATTATCAATTTTTGGTTGGGTGTCCCTTATTTTATGATGTTAATGACCGGGATATTGACTAGCTTTGATAAAACCCTTTATGATGCGGCAAAAGTAGATGGTGCTAGCCGGAAGCAAATGTTTTGGAAGGTAACATTTCCTATCCTATTTTCCCAAGTAACGCCACTATTGATCATGTCCTTTGCAGCTAATTTTAATAATTTTGGTGCTGTATTCTTCCTAACCAATGGTGGACCAAGGAATATTAATTATGAATATGCTGGTCATACAGATATACTCATAACATGGATTTATAAAATGACAAAAGATTTTCAAATGTATAATATGGCATCGGTTATGTCAATCCTAATCTTTTTAATTATAGGTGGGATTTCTACATGGAACTTTTTGAGATCTGATGCATTTAAGGAGGATTAAGGATGAAAACAACTGGGTCATCTAAATGGAGCAAAATGACACCTATGGAACGTATGAAAGAAGTCGTGATACACATTGGTATATATCTTTTATTAATACTGGTAGCAATTGTTATACTCTATCCAGTCATATGGATAGTAGGCTCTGCCTTTAATGAAGGGTCATCATTGGCCTCATCAACGGCTATTCCTAGACATCCAACACTACACAATTTTGTAAGATTGTTTGAAGAGACAGATTATGAAAAATGGTATATGAATACGTTAATGATAGCTGTTCTTAATATGGCTGCATCTGTAGTTTTAACTGGAACTATGGGTTATGTTTTTGCAAGATTAAAATTTGCTGGTAAGAAATTTGGGCTATTATCAATTCTGATTTTGCAAATGTTTCCTTCTTTTATGGGGATGATAGCAATTTATGTACTCTTTTTAAACTTTGGTTTATTAAATCAACCCTTAGCATTGGTTATTATTTATAGTGCAGGGCAGATTCCTTATAATACTTGGTTGGTTAAAGGATATCTGAATAATGTACCGATATCTTTAGATGAAGCTGCTTATATTGATGGTGCCACCAAATTTCAAACCTACCTCAAAATTATTCTACCAGTTATGTTTCCCATATTGACTTTTGTGGCAGTAACACAGTTTATGGTGCCTTGGTTTGATTTTATTCTTCCAAGTTTCTTAATCACTTCCAGTGAAAAGAAAACTCTAGCAGTTGGTTTGTATGAATTAATTAATGGGCAGGCAAACAATAATTTTACCATGTTTGCAGCTGGTGCTGTTCTCGTTGCAGGACCTGTAGCTATTTTATATTTATTCTTGCAAAGATATTTATTAGAAGGTCTTTCAGCAGGTGCTAATAAAGGCTAAAGATGCACAAGAAATAACATCTTAAATGAAGAAAGGAAATTAAAGATGGCAAAAGACACATTAAAAACCTTAAGAAACAAAGTAATATATGAAATTTATGTACGAAATCATGGTTCTAATGGAACGTTCCTTGATATAATGGATGATCTTGAGAGAATTAAGGAGCTAGGTGCTGATATAATCTGGTTGATGCCTATTCATCCCATAGGACAAAAAAATAAAAAAGGAACGCTAGGCTGTCCTTATTCCATTAAAGACTATAAGGCAATCAATGAGGAATACGGTACATTAAAAGATTTTATGGAACTCATCGAAAAAGTTCATGCATTAGATATGAAGATTATGATTGATGTTGTCTATAACCATACCTCTCATGACGCTGATTACTTAAAAGAGCATCCCGAATATTATTACCGCAATGCTGATGGCAGTACAGGGAATAAAATTGCGGATTGGGATGATATTATTGACCTAGATTACGCTAATAAAGATCTATGGGAAGAACAAATCATTGCCTTAGAATACTGGACAAAACTAGGTGTCGATGGTTTCAGATGTGATGTAGCACCAATGGTACCAATGGAATTTTGGAGTCAAGCGAGAGAAAGAATCAGGAGCATCAATCCAGGTAGCATTTTACTTGCAGAATCAGTTCATCCTCATTTTATCGAATGGGTAAGAAATCAAGGATTCTATATGGCTTCAGATAGTGAAACTTATGAAGCGTTTGATATTTGTTATGATTATGATACCCATGGGGAATTACACAAATATCTTTCTGGAGATATTGAGTTGGAATCATTATTAATAAAAAAACGTATGCAGGAACATATTTACCCTGAAAACTATGTGAAACTAAGGTTTTTAGAAAATCATGACCAACCACGTATAGCATCACTAATAAAAAGTGAAAAATTACTAAAGATGTGGACTGCTTTTATGTTTTTCGAAAAAGGTGCTACACTTCTTTATGCAGGCCAAGAAGCAAAAGATCAAAAATGCCCTTCTCTATTTGATAAAGACTTAATTAATTGGAATGACCTAAATGAAGAATTCTGTGATTTTATTAAACAGCTAGGAGCAATAAAAAAAGAGGCGATATTTGCTGAAGGATGCTATAAAATTCATCATACGCCTAAAAAGGATGTTATTCTAGCGACTTATGTAGATCAGGAGCAATGGGTTATAGGTATCTTTAATATTGGACTTAAATCAGGTGAATTTAAGTTGGTTAGTCACGAAGAAGGTTATTTTGACTTACCATCTATCCAAGATGGTAACTATGTTAATCGCTATACCAGTGAAGAGATTAAGGTGGTTAATCAGATGATCCAACTTATTGATGAACCAATCCTGTTTCATATAAAAATTAAGTAAGGGGAAGGTTTGAGATGGGTTTGAGAGGGAAAAATAGCATTAGGATAATAGTTTTGATGACCGTAATAACAACTTTTTTATTACTATCATTGAGCTTGAATAAAAAAACTGATTGGATAGATGATGCAACGATTTATGAAGTCAACTTAAGACAATACACAGAAAAAGGGACTTTCGAAGCCTTTAGAGAACATTTGCCCCGATTAAAAGAGTTAGGTGTGGAGGTGCTATGGTTCATGCCTATTCATCCCATCTCTGAAGTAGAAAAAAAAGGTGAGCTGGGATCATATTATGCCGTTGCAGATTATAAAGAAGTTAATCCTGAATTTGGTACCATGGAAGAGTTTAAAGCTCTGGTAGAAGAATGCCATGACATGGGATTCAAAGTTATACTGGATTGGGTGGCTAATCATACAGGATGGGATAACCAATGGATTACTGATCATCCAGAGTGGTATACCCAGGTTAATGGAGAAATTACCATACCAGCTGGAACTAATTGGACGGACGTTGCTGATCTGAATTACGACAATGAAGAAATGCGACAAGAGATGATAGATGCCTTAGTATTTTGGGTTGAAGAAGCAGACATCGACGGCTATCGTTGCGATGTGGCAGGGAGTGTACCAGTAGATTTTTGGGAAGATGCAAGAGTAGCATTAGACAAAGTTAAACCAGTATTTATGCTTGCAGAAGACGGATCAAATTATAGTCTTTTGGATAATGCATTTGATGCTAACTATAACTGGTATTTATTAGATTCCATCAACACAGTTGCCAATGGAGGCAGAGCCAGCGCTATTCGTTCGGATATAAGAAGAGCAGCTGCTGTTTACCCAGACGGAACATTTCCTATGAATTTTGTGACAAACCATGATGAAAACTCATGGAATGGTACTACTGAGGAAAGGTTGGGGACTTCGAGAAATTTAATGGATGCTCTTGTCTTTACCGCACCTGGTATTCCTCTTATTTACTCCGGCCAAGAAGCCAACTTAAATAAAAGGCTACTTTTCTTTGATAAAGATGAGATAAACTGGTCAGATCTATCTAAGCAAGATTATTATGAGCGTTTAATTGACCTTAAAAAAGAGAATGAAGCTCTATGGAATGGCTCAGTAGGTGGCGATTTAACCTTTATTGATACTACAGAAAAATCTATACTAGCTTATGTTCGAACTAAAGATAATAATAATGTTGTTTTCATAGGTAATTTCATTGACCAAGTAACAGAATTTACATTAAAATCCTTTGATGAAAGTGGGCAATATAGAAACTATTTTACTAGTGAAGAAGTGACACTTGAA
This sequence comes from Vallitalea okinawensis, assembly GCF_002964605.1. Lineage (NCBI taxonomy): Bacteria > Bacillati > Bacillota > Clostridia > Lachnospirales > Vallitaleaceae > Vallitalea > Vallitalea okinawensis. Next base: position 1,057,115 of record NZ_PQDH01000001.1, on the reverse strand, counting down.
GAGGGCATTAATCTTGAACTTGGACCATGGGCATACTATATTTTAGTACGTGATTAATAAAGAGTAGGTTTAAATGAGTTTGACCGACTTGGAAATAATTAATGTATTGTATAGAGGTTAAAGGTTAAAATCTCTGATATAATAGATGTATTAATTGGATGAAGGAGGTCAGAACATGAGTAAGCAAGACAAGTTAAATATCCTATGGACCAATGCAGATGTTATTACTGCCGAGAAGATGGTGATGATGTATGCCATCAACAGTAAGATTCATGATTTTTGGGATGAAGTAACAGTGATTATTTGGGGAGCAACAGCCAGGCTTGCCGCTGAAAACCCTCTTGTTCAAGAAAAAATCCGACAAGCTATTCATGTGGGGGTTCATGTATCAGCCTGTAAGGCATGCGCTGATCAGCTAAATGTATCAGATAAGCTAGCAGAGCTAGGTGTTGAACTCAAATATTGGGGAGAAGGATTAACGGATATTTTAAAAGAGAATGAGAAACTCATAACAGTATAATAATGTACTCATTGCTTTAGAATAATATATAGGGGAGGATTTTATATACCCCTATATATTATTGAAAATCGAGGAGCTGTAGAACTTCCCACAGGGAAGTTCTTTTTTTATAGTGTAAGAAAGTACTGAGTTTTGCTGGCAAGGAACCATACTTTCTTGCACATACTTGAAATGCGATGCAAGTCACTTTTCTTGTAGTGTAAGAAAGTACTGAGTTTTGCTGGTAAGGAACTATACTTTCTTGCACATACTTGAAATGTGACGCAAGTCACTTTTCTTGTAGTGTAGGAAAGTTATAGGGTGGGATATTTTATTCCCCCTATTTTTAATTCCAGTTAGTAACCAGCTGAAAAGGTTAAAACATCTGTAATATGGGGGGGAACATGGGGGAATAGTTTTTTCAACTTAGCAACAATTCAGATATAACCTATAATAAAACAGAAATAACATTTATACATATGGAGGTTAAAACATGAAAAGATATCTGTCTTTAATGCTAGTCATTATTATGACTACAGCACTTTTAATGGGATGTAGTTCTGATTCGAAAGAGGAACCAACTACTCAAACAAAAGAGTCAACAACAAAGAAAGAAGAGAAGGATACAGCAAAAAAAGAGGAAGAAGTAACTACCATTGATTTTTACTATCGTTCATCCAACGAAATCTATTTCAAAGAAATTATTGCTAACTATGAAAGTCAAAATCCAGCAGTTAAAATCAATCAAGTAGCTTACCCCAATAAAGACTATAAAAATAAAGTATTGGTTCAATTAGCTGGTAATGGTGATATTGATGTATTTGATACAGGGAATGCCGCAGAGTATGCATCTTATGTAGATAAGAAGCAGTTATTAGCTTTAGATGACCTTATCGCAAAAGACAATTTAGATTTAGGACCATATGGTAACACCATCGATCAATTGCGCATAAATGATAAGCTTTATGGTTTACCATTTACAACATCTGCATGGGTACTTTTCTATAATAAAGACTTATTTGATGCAGCTGGTGTTCCTTATCCTACAGATGATATGACATGGGATGAGTTTAGAGAAGTGGCTAAGAAAATGACATCAGGAGAAGGCAATGATAAAATATGGGGGACTTATGTCCACACATGGCCACAATGTTGGTATGGACCAGCGTTGCAAAATGGTGAGACAATAGTAAGTGGCAATTATGGACCTTTCCAAGAAGCTCTACAATTCAAAATGGACTTGGAGAGTGATGGTTCAGCTATGCCTTATACTGAGGCTGTAGCAACAAGCGCTCACTATAATGCTATGAACCAAACAGGTAAGGTTGCTATGGTACCAATCGGTGAGTGGCATATTGAACAGCTTCGTACAGCGGAAAAAGAAGGCAGTATGAGTTTTGATTGGGATATTGCAGCAATGCCACATCCAGAAGGTGTTGCACCTAATACGACCTGGGGAATGCCAGCAGAATTATCTATCGTTGAGGGGAAGGATAATGTAGATGCTGTTTGGGATTTTGTCAAATATGCTAGTGGTGTAGAAGGTGCAAAAGTATTTGCAGAAAGTGGTCGTTTACCAGCTATTATCAATGATGAAACGACTAAAATATTCATTGGTGATCCTAATCAGAAACCACAGAATGTGGAAATGATCTTCAATCAGGAAATTTATTTAGAAATGCCAGCTGTTCCAAATATCAACTCTGTATTTGAAATATTCAACAAAGAATCACAATTAACTTTTGCTAATGAACGATCTGTTGAAGAAACTATCAAGGTGATCGAAGAAAGAGTTAACAATGAATATCGTTAACAATAGCCCTCTTAATCTTAAGATTAAGAGGGACAATTTTAAGTTGAGGTGTAAATATGACAACTTCTAATAAAATTTCAACAAGACAAAGAAACCGAATTAATGGCTATCTATTTTTATTACCAAATATCATTGGGTTTGCTATATTTACGTTTATCCCTGTATTTATGTCCCTGATTATTAGCTTCAGTGATTGGGATGGCTTTAGCGAAATGAATTTCATAGGTTTAGGCAATTATATACGATTATTCTCAGATCATGTATTTCTAGTTTCGCTTAAGAACACATTAATTTACACTCTAGGCTCCGTGCCATTCATAATTCTATTCGCCTTATTGGTAGCAGTTGCTCTCAATCAAGGAATTAGGGGAGTGAAGTTTTTCCGGGCTGCATTTTTTATTCCACATGTTACAGCGGCACTTGCAATAGCAGCTGTATGGCAGCTTTTATACCACCCAACAGTTGGACCAATTAATAATGTTCTTATGAGCCTTGGTATGGATAATCCACCATTATGGCTATCCTCATCATCCTATGCCATGTTAGCCGTAATTATAATGACTATCTGGAAGCGTATGGGGTACTTTATGGTCATGTTCTTAGCAGGACTTCAAGGAATTCCAGAGGTATTGTATGAGGCTGCAGATATCGATGGAGCTAGTAAATTTAGAAAGTTTATTCATATTACTGTACCGATGTTATCACCAGTTATGTTTTTCTCATGTATTATGGCAATTATACAATCTTTTAAAGTATTTTCAGAAATTTATGCCCTTACTCAGGGTGGACCAGGGTATGCAACAAACGTACTGGTTTATAACATATACATCGAAGCTTTTGATAACTTTAATTTTGGTTATGCGTCTGCTCAATCCTATATATTGTTTATTATTATTCTAGTAGTAACACTTCTTCAATTTAGAGGTCAGAAAAAATGGGTGAATTATTAAAGGAGGATAACCATGATTAAGAAACTCAACATTAAACAATTCATTGTATATATCCTGATAACAGCTGCTTCTCTTACCATGATTATGCCACTATTATGGATGCTATCAGCATCTTTTAAGCCTGAAACAGAAGTTTTTGCATTCCCTATCCAGTGGATTCCAGAGACATTTTTGTGGAGTAATTACGTTCACGTTTGGACAGAATATCCATTCCTTAATTACTATATCAACTCCATTAAGATAGCAGTAGCTGTTACAGCTTTACAGGTTGTCACATGTTCTATGGCGGCTTATTCATTTTCTAGGATTCAATATCCTGAAAGAGATAAAATCTTCTTTGGATATCTTAGCACCATGATGATTCCTTATCAGGTTATTATGATTCCTCAGTTTATGATCATGCGTAATTTAGGATTAATGGATACCCATCTAGCTCTTATTTTGATTGGTGCCTTTGCACCCTTTGGTGTTTTTCTCTTCAGACAGTTTTTCATCACCATTCCAATGGAGCTATCGGAGGCTGCACGTATAGATGGCTGTAGTGAGTTTAGTATCTATGCTACAATCATATTACCATTAGCTAAGCCAGCAATGGCAACACTCATCATCTTCACTTTTATAGCAAGTTGGAATGACTTTCTCGCTCCATTAATCTACATTAACAGTGAGGAGATGAAGACTTTACAGCTAGGGATGCGAAATTTCCAAACCCTATACGATTCTAACTATGCACAGTTAATGGCTGCATCAGTTTGTGCCATAGTACCTACAATTATCGTATTCTTATTTACTCAGAAATACTTTATTAATGGTATAGCTACTTCTGGGCTTAAAGGTTAAGAGCAATATAATGGATATATAGAAAGGAAAAACTATGAAAAAGAGACCCAATCTCATTTATGTATTTGCGGACCAATGGAGAGCTCATGCTATGGGGTTTATGAAGGAAGATCAAGTAAAAACTCCTCATATAGATGCATTTTCTAAAGAAAGTAAAGTATTGACTAATGTCATTAGTACGTACCCTTTGTGTTCCCCTCATCGCGCCTCTTTGATGACGGGGAAATACCCCTATTCATGTGGTATGTGGACTAATTGTAAAATAGGTCTTGATGAAGTGCTGATGCTTATGCCACAAGAAACCTGTATAGGCAATGTACTAAAGGATAATGGTTATAGTACAGGTTACATAGGGAAATGGCATTTGGATGCAGCAGAAATGAATTTTACACCCGAGCCAATATCTGGAGCAAAAGGGTGGGGGGCTTATACACCACCTGGTGAAAGAAGACAGGGGTTTGATTACTGGCTCTCATATGGAGCGATGAATCAGCATATGGAGCCCTATTATTGGGGAGATACCGATGAGAAAATAGAGCCTAAGAAGTGGTCTGTGGAGTTTGAGACTGATGCAGCCATTAACTTTATTAAAAGGCAAGAGACTGAGAAGCCATTCGCACTTTTTTTATCATATAATCCACCTCATTCACCCTATGATGAAGTACCTGAAAGATATAAAGCAATGTATACGGAGATGGCAATCAATTTCCGACCGAATGTACCAGATGACTTGAAAAGCGAAAAGGATCAGGAAATGTTGAGAAACTATTTTGCAGCAGTTACCGGCATTGATGAAAACTTTGGCAGATTATTGGATTATCTTAAAGAAAAAGAAATGGATGAGGATACTATAGTTGTTCTCTCATCTGACCATGGTGATATGCTGAATTCGCATCGGTTTAATGGAAAAAACGTTTGGTATGAAGAGTCTATCAATATACCTTTTATAATAAGGTGGAAAAATCATATAGAAACAGGTTTATCCGATGGTCTAATGGCAAGCCCGGATCATATGCCAACACTATTGGATTTATTGAACATTGAGATACCCTCATCTTGTGAAGGAAAAAGCTTAGCTACCCTCATAAAGGAAGGGACTATGGAAAATGAGCCTAAGGATGCATTGATATGTATGATACCTGGCCTTCCTGCTCTCATAGAACCATTTAAGAAAAGAGGGCTTAATCACAAATGTTTTGGGTGGAGGGGTGTACGTACGAAGAGATATACTTATGTTGTATATAACGGACTGCATCCAGATGATAAGCAACGACGATTTTTATATGACAATGTTAAGGACCCCTATCAAATGCAGCCAGTAGAAATAGATGAAATATTTGATAACTTGCATAAAGGGAGGTCTTTTTCAAACCCCTATTTAGCCCATATGAATGGAGATGTGGCTATTAATAGCCTTGCTAAGTTATTGGAAGAAAGGCTAAAGAACTATTTAGGAATAACGAATGACCCATTTATATTGAAGTTTCCAAATTAATTTAACTTAACTTTTGAGTAACATTCGTTTATAATGACAGTAGAAGTTATATAGGGGTGATAGTCATGAAAAAACTCATTGTAATAATTAGCTTATATCTTTTAATAGCAGCTGGGTGTACTACCTCGGAAAAAGAAAATAAACCAAACTCAGCTGTCATTCAAGATAATACAGTTCTTGAATTTTACTATCGTGAAAGTAATCATATTTTTTTTGATCAGATAGTGAATGAATATGAGCAACGATATCCAACTATTAAGATTAATCACTACCCTATTGACAATACTTTATACTTTGAAAAAGTGACTTCATCCCTAGAGAGTAATGAAGAGGTGGATGTCTTTGATTCTGGTAATATAACAGAATATGCATACTACGTCGATAATGCATACATTTACCCTATTGATGATTTACTAAAAAGAGACCATGTAAATGTAGTTCCCTATGGTCCTATTTTTGATGAAATAACGATGGATGGCAAAATATATGGGTTACCTTTTATAACATCCAGTTGGGTTCTTTTTTATAACAAGGACATCTTTGATGAATTAGGTGTTGAATACCCAAACAGCAAGATGACTTGGGATGAGTTTAGAGAACTTGCTGGTAAAGTAACATTTGAAACTTCTGATAAAAAGATATATGGAGCTTATCTTCATACATGGCCTCAATGTTGGTATGGCCTTGCCTTACAAACTGGAGCATCAATGATAGATATTGATTTGGAGCCCTTTGAAGATGCACTACAATATAGAATAGACTTACAAAAAGATGGCTTTATTATGCCATATAGTTATGCAGTAGATAATAATAAGCACTATAAAGATGTTTTTGTTAATGAAGAAGCTGCTATGATTCCTATAGGTGAATGGATGATTGAACAACTAAGAACAGCTGAAAAAGATGGTACATTGAATTTTGATTGGGATATCGTTCCCATGCCACACCCAGAGAATGTTGAACCCAATATAACATGGGGGATGAGTGCACAATTAATGATCAACAAAGAGACGATACATCTTGAGGAAGTTTGGGATTTTGTTAAATTTGCCTCGGGTCAAGAAGGTGCAAAAATATTTGCTAGAAATGGTCGATTGCCAGCATATCAAACTGACGATATTAAAGACATCTTTACAGGACAAGGTGGTAAACCTCAGAATATAGATATCATTTTTGACCAAAAAGTCTACATGGAGATGCCAGCAGTAGGAAAAAGTTATTTATTCAATGACATTTTTGATGAAGAATCTGAAAAGGCTTTAAGGAATGAGTCTACTGTTGAAGAAGCTATACAAACTATTGAAAAGCGAATAAAAGAAGATTATTAATAGCATCTATCTCATGGGATAGATGCTTTCTTAATGTTAGAGTTGAGGTAGATTAATCTTAAATGTAGCACCATGATCTTTAGTACTTTCAACAGTAATCTCACCATCATGGGCGTCAATAATCTTATGGCAATAGGAAAGACCAATTCCCCAGTTATTAAGAGAGTTTTTAGTACTGAAAAAAGGTTGAAAAATCTGTGCCAACATACCTTCATCAATGCCAGTTCCTGTATCAGTAATGCTTATAGTTGCCCAATTATTTTGAGCTTCTAAAGTAATGGTAATAATACCTTCAGTTTTATTACCAATGGCATCAATGGCATTATTGGTTAAGTTAATGATCACCTCTATTAACTGTGTTTCGTCAACATAAGCAATAGGATCATCAATGAGTTTTAACTGCAGGCTAATCCTAGAAGGTATGTGTAGTTGGTTCAGGGCGGATAGAATGATGGTTTTTAATTCACATTGACAGAGTTTAAGCTCCACACTCTTCAATTTTTTTGTAGCATCTGTAAGTGTGTCAAATGAAGATGTACAGGATTGATGTATGGTCTCTAGACTGTACATGGCTTCTTTATGGTCTGCCAATAGCTCCATGAGATATTCGGACTCTGAACGGATGACAAGAAGATGATTTTTTATGGAGTGAGTGAATACCCGCATTCCTAATGATGCTGTATCAATACTTCTGTTAATATGAATATTTTTATCTTTATAATAATTTTCAATGGCATTGAAACGATATAAGGCAATTAATATAAGTAAAAAAACTAAAATCACAATAATGGGAAAGGAGTTAAACATCATAATTGTATTGGAAAGATTGGGTACTTGAAAGTTATAATACCCATTAACTACTGTGATTTTAAGTAACACGTCTGGAGCCCAAGAAAACATAGAAAGAAAGATTATACCAATAGGTATTAAGCAAAGTATATTATAAAGGGTATAATTCCTTAGAAAACGTATTTTAGGATACTTATAATAATAATAGATCATAATGATAAATGCGATTAAAATGTATAACCAATTAATGGTATGAAAAAGCATACTGACTTTTGAAATCAGTAAATTATATTCAGGAATACCGTAAGCGGATTGATTATAATATTGTTGTAACAGTATCTGTATTTGAGGGTCATAAAAAATTAACTCAATGGCAGGCAAGATGGATAATAAAAGATAGATATAGTGATTGGGTATCCTTAATCTGTTTTTACCGGAAAAAGCTATGGAAAAACAGAGAACTGAATAAACAAATAGCATTATACCAATGTTAAAAAGTCTCAATATCATAATAGGATTAAGATCCATCAGTATAAGTTGATTCCATAACAAGGATGGGAAATAGAAAAGGCGATTCACAAGGTTATAACTATAACTGTGTGTGGATAAATAGAGGATAAAAGCAATGATGCTTATTGTCCAACCTATAATAATACCATATAAAAATTTGGTAGATGTATTTCTTAAGTTTTTATACGTAAATACAAAGGTTAGTATCAATAATATAATGGTTATATAAAGTAACATGAATATCCCTCATCACAGTGTTTTTAGTACATCAAATATTTTTAAGGCTTGAAGGGTATTGACTACTTCCTTCGTATTAGCCATATTAAACTTCTTTAGAATACTACTGATTTGTTTCTTTACTGTATCTTGTTCAACACACCTGATTTTAGCAATTTGTTTTCTCGTTTTATTTTCACAGAGTAATTTTAATATCTCCAATTCACTTGTTGTTAAATCAGAAATCATTCGTATAACATAAAGTAAGCTTTCTTCTTTACTTTTAATGCGTTTAAACTCATTTCTTATTTTTTCAGCTATAATTGGTCGTATAGGCGAAAGATTATCATGAGCTGCTCGAATACCTTTTATTATTTCAGAATCTGTTGCCGATTTAATCATATAATCAACGATACCCGTTTGAAATGCTGCGAAGATAATATTATCGTCTTCATGTACCGTTAACATAATGATCTTAATATCTGGTAAGTTTTTATTAATTTCTTTAGCAGCTTCAATACCAGCTAATTGATTTTCCATTTGTATATCCATAAGAATGATGTCAGGTTGATGCATGGCAGCTTTAAGAACTGCTTCATAGCCACTATTTGCAGTAGCAATACATTGCATATCCTTTTCCTTAGAAATGCATCGCTCTAAACGTCTACGATGAGCTTCCATATCATCGACAATAAGTAACTTAATAGGTGTCATAAATCCATCCCTCCCCAAGAATAATTATACTTTAAATCGCGTTAAATGACAATCTTTTAGGAGTTAGATAATGTATAGAAAATGGATTAAATAAGTTGACAAGCACCTAATAAAGTAGTACTTTATAGAGAATGAGTAACACGCTCTAGACTTTAAAGAGGGGATTGGGGAGATGTTAAAAAGATTGAAAGACATAGATAGAGTTCAACTTGTCTACTTTGCCATAATTGCACTAACAGCACTTGCCTTGGGCTTTAGTCATAATGTTCTATCGAATTATTTTAAAGATGCATATGATATTACCGCGTACCAGCGAGGATTAATAGAATTTCCAAGAGAATTGCCAGGTGTACTTGTTATTTTTATTATTGCAACCTTAACAGCCTTTTCAGATATTCGAATTGCCATGGTAGCGCAGATACTAAGTATAATTGGGATTGGTGCATTGGGCTTCATTACACCGCCTTTTACAATCATGCTTATATTTATCTTCATTAATTCACTGGGGATGCACATTTTTATGCCTCTTCAGGACAGTATAGGTATGTCACTGATTAAGGATAACAACATAGGTAAAAGAATGGGGCAATACAAAGGTGTTGTAACTCTATTTACTATGATAGCAAGCATAATAGTTTTCATAGGATTTAGAACAGATCTATTTAGTTTCCAAACTGAAATAAAATGGATTTTTATAATTGCCGCAATGATTTCATGTATTGTACTTATATTAATGTTTGTATTGGAAAAACTTAACAAGGAACCTATTAAGAATGATAGAAAGATTAAGTTTATATTTAGAAAAGAATATAAGTATTATTATGCCTTAGTTGTTATGTGGGGTGTTCAAAAGCAAATCATGATTGTGTATGGTCCTTGGGTTTTAATCAGTATACTGAGTAAAAAAGCAGATACAATAGCTATATTAGGTATGATTGGAGCATTTATAGGAATATTCTTTATACCTGCACTCGGTAGATGGATTGATCGATTTGGACTTAAAAAATTACTTTATGCAGATGCTTTATCCTTTATATTTGTTTATTTATTCTATGGGTTACTAAGCGCTGGCTTTGCATCAGGGTCATTAGCAACTATAGGAATTCCAGTAATACTTGCTTACATATTGTTCATTGTGGATAGGATGTCGACACAGATGGGCATGATTAGAACTATCTATTTACGCTCTATAGCTATAAAAGACTCCGATATAAGACCAACACTGTCATTAGGTCTAAGCTTGGATCACATCGTTTCGATCACCTGTGCTTATCTCGGTGGAATTGTATGGAGTGTTTGGGGACCACAGTATATATTTTTCTTAGCAGCAGGACTTTCTTTAGTTAACCTTTTTGTTGCTAGTAAAGTAAAGGAACAAGATTAGGCTTTCTAAGAGATAATATAAGGGAATAGCAGAGTTGATAGCTTTGTTATTCCCTTTTCGAATCATTAAATAAATACTCACTTATTCTGAGCTCTTAACTTTAGAATTCTTCTGCAATTCTCATATGGTCTAATAAATAGTTCGTAATCATCTTCAGGAATCTTTCCATGTTCTTTTTCTAACTCATCAATATCAACAAGTCTCTCTTTATAAGTTTCACACATGAAATCATCGCATTCAGAACAGTTCTCATACCCTTTTTTCTTAACACAAGGTCTAATAGGACAATCTTCATCTAACAGTTCAGTTTTCATACAATCGTCATTAAGGCACCCATCGCAGACAATATCCTCTGGTTGAATTGTAAGACCAAAATACTTATACCATCCTTCACTAAGATGCTTTCTGCGGTCATTTTTTTTCACATTCTCTTTGTAGGCAAGACATAGATCACATCGATAACCACATCTTGTTAGTATTTCCTTGTTCACATTATCCCTCCCGAAATCCTTTTTTATTAGGATATCACATCTAACATGACAACAACCTGTCGTATTAATTATATGAATTTCTATTCTTCTTTTTATATTCTGTAGCAGTAACACCGTTGATTCGCTTAAATGCTCTAGTGAATGTATTAAGGGAGCAGTAACCTACTTGAGTCATGATATCTTTTATAGGGAGCTCAGTTGTCAATAATAATTCTCTGGCTTTAGCCATACGTATTTCTTGAAGATACTGTATAAAATTAGTATGAAAATAATTCTTAAAAAGTTGCGAGATATAAACTTCTGTAAATCCGTATTTGTCAGCAAGTAAGCTCAAGCTCATATTAGGCAGAGGGTAATTCTCATTAATATACTGCTCCATGTTTTCCATTAAACTAGAATATTGATTTTCTTTTTCTTTTTTTATGAGTTGACTGAGATCTATAAAAGACTTTCTTATAAGTTGTATTTGTCCTAGTGGGTCTGATTGCTTTACTTTCTTAAATAATTCAATACTTTCATCAGTCATACCTGAGTTTTTCGTAAGAATACGTTCTTGTAGTTTAATATATGTTCCACAAAGCTCATATATAAAAGCATCTAGCATATCGCTGGTTAATGCTCTTTCTAGAATATTGGCTTCAAAGAGATCATGTAAAATCTTATGAACATCAGATATTTTCCCTGCTTGAACACAATTGATCAGTCGGGTTTCTATATCGCAAGGATAATAGTAAAGCCCATGCTCACACATAAGAGGAGAACAAATTAAAATTCGCTGCGATACCTTAGGGATATGTGAAATATGAATCAGTAAATCCTTAGCATTATTAAAAGACTGTGACACGTTTAGTATATCATTTTCTATGGTACCAACTGAATACAAACAATGGGTGTATCCAGCATGGTCAAGAGCCTGTTGGATGCAATCTATTTTTTTCATCATTCCTAACTTAAGTTTCTCATGATGTCTAGAGTCATCAGTAAAAATCAATGCTATACGATTGGGTGAGACTTGACAGATAAAATCTCTTTCAACGTATTGAGATAAAATAGAGAGAATTTCAATGATATCTGTTGCTTGTATTTCCTCATAATCATCTCCACTTTTATCCCAACTGATGGGGTAAAAATCAAGTAAAGTCACAACGAAAAGGCCATCTATGTACTGATTGGCGTCGATGGATTGCACCATTTGAAGTAATTCTTCCTCTGTCTCAAAATTACCATGTAACCATTTCTCTACAAAACTTTGTCGTAATGTGATTTGTTGTTCCATTATTTTAATGCTGAGTTGCTGATGATCCTCCATGAGTTGAATAACAGGTTTCGAATATTTCTTTGCATAGTAGTATGAAATAATAAAAGTAAAAATCAACAACAAGAAATAAATATAAAAGCAGAATTTCTTAAATTCATTGAGAGACTTATAAGCTGATGTTTTCTCAACTTGTAAATGATATGTTAAAGGCATAACAGTAGATTGGGCAGATGATTGACTATAAACAATGGATGGATTGGAAGATAAGAGTTCGTCCATATTGCTGATCTCTGTTATGGTGATTGCTTTGTTGTCTTTAATAGTTAGAAGATGATGAAGCCCTTGATTACTAGTCATATACTCAGCAATTTTATTGGAATTCATTACAAACACAAGTACGGCTATAGATCCTTTAAAATCAAATGAGATAGTTTGTGTAATAAGAAATGCTTCTCTTTGCTGTCCTAGATAAATAGTTGGTTGATTAGGATGGTACTGACCTTCTAGGTAGATATCTCTAAAGAGCATGTCATAAAACTCTTCAGCAGCCATATCACCATAAGTAAATTGTTTTCCATAAAAGGAATCAAAGGTTGTCAAGCTTCTACCGTTGAGAACAACCTTGTTACTATTTTTATAGAAGATATAATACTGATCAATATAGGAATAATCGATGACAATATCATCAATCTCATTAAGTAAAGAGACTGTTGTGTAATAATTGTTATCCACATAGTCTTTTCTAAGATGAGCAAATGATGTAATGGATTCTGTAGATAGCAGTTTAATAGTCGTATCTTGAATATAGGTGAAGATATGATCTAAATATGTACGATAATGATTAAGGTAATCGTCTTGTTGACTCATGATATAGTCTTCAATTTTGTTATAAACAACACCATAAGCACTTGCAGAAGCTATTATAAAAATGACAGTAATGATGAGATAGGGGGTAAAGTATTTGGTAAATAATTTAATGAATTTCTTGTCAGATTTTGAGATTGAAGTAGTCATTTGCAACAGCCCTCTTCTGAAAATTTCTATTACCTTAGATTGATTTCATTGTAATAGATAGTCATTAACAAGTCAATAAATGTGGACTTTCTTTAATAATATCCAAACATTTTAAGAAATGCACATCCCATAGTTTATAGGATGTAGAGCAGTTTAAAAACTTAGGATTGTCATCACAGGATTTGGTGTTAGTCTATTAACGAAGGAACTACTATACAAGGGGAAAGGAGAAATAATGATAAGACAAAAAAGAACTCAAAAAAATTACACACCAAGATCCAAGCTGAAAGTAATACAAAAAGAATGGTATTTAAATTGGCAGTTATATTTACTGCTATTTTTACCTATCAGTTATTTTATACTATTTAAGTATGTACCGATCTATGGGATACAAATTGCCTTTAAGGATTTTTCTATCATTGATGGTGTATGGGGGAGTCCCTGGGTTGGGTTTAAACATTTCATTACCTTTTTTACAGATTACCGTTTTTTTAATATAATAGGTAATACATTCATCTTGAATATTTATCAACTAATTGCTTCATTTCCAATACCTATTCTTTTTGCATTATCTTTAAATGCTGTGAATTGCAAAGGATTTAAGAAGACCCTGCAAATGATTACCTACGCGCCTCATTTTATTTCTACTGTTGTTATGGTAGGTATGGTATTTATATTTTTTTCTACAAGAACAGGGTTGTTTAATCAACTTTTAGTTGGAGTAGGGTTTGAAGAGGTTGATTTTATAGGAACAGCAAGTTCCTTTAGACATCTCTATGTATGGTCAGGAGTATGGCAAAGCATTGGCTTTAATTCTATCATCTACATAGCTACTTTAGCCGGTATTGACCCTACATTACATGAAGCTGCTATTGTAGATGGGGCTAGCAAGTTCAAAAGATTAATACATATTGATCTACCAGGAATTATGCCTACTGCAATTGTTCTATTGATATTAAATTCAGGAAAAATTTTGAATTTAGGTTTCGAAAAAGTATTGCTTATGCAAAACGATGTCAACATGCAGTACTCAGAGATCATTGCAACATATGTGTATAAAACAGGGTTAAAGTCATTTATACCACAGTTTTCTTATTCCACTGCTATTGGTTTATTTCAATCATTGATTGGCTTGATTATGATTATATCAGTCAATAAATTATCGCAAAAATTCTCTGAATCTAGTCTATGGTAATGGAGGGATAAGAATGCTCAAAAGTAGTATTAATGAAACAAAAGGAGATAAGGTTTTTAATATTGTCAATTATTCAATACTATTCGCCATACTGGTGGTTATAGCGTACCCATTAATCTTTATAGTGAGTGCATCTTTTAGTGATTCCCTAGCGCTTATACAAGGGCGGGTATGGCTATTTCCAGTAGATTTTTCACTGGATGGCTATAAAGCCATTGTAGATCATAGGGGAATTAACATGGGTTATTTGAACTCTTTTTTCTACATGTTTGTAGGAACAATAGTCAATATAGTTTTCACGGTTATGGTAGCTTACCCTCTATCTAGACAAGATTTGAGGTTGAGAAAGTTTTTTACTTTGCTCATCGTCTTTACCATGATCTTTAATGCAGGGTTAATACCTACCTACATGTTAATAAGACAATTAGGATTAATTAATTCACGGCTAGTTTTGATCATACCTAAGGCTGTAAATGCTTGGAATGTAATGGTTACAATAACCTACTTTAGAACAAGCATACCAAAAGACTTGCTAGAAGCAGCTCGCATAGACGGATGTAGTGATATCAATTTTCTTTGTAGAATTGTATTACCCTTATCCAAACCAATATTGGCTGTTATAGGGTTGTTTTATGCAGTAACCCATTGGAATGCCTATTTTGACGCTATGATCTATTTATCAGATAAAACAAAGTTTCCATTACAGATTATTTTGAGAGATATATTAATTCAAAATCAAATAGGAACGGATCTTGCTATGACTGCTGATCCAGAAACGTTACTTATGAGAGAAAACTTAGCATTATTATTGAAGTACTCACTTATAGTGGTATCCAGTATACCCCTTATGATTCTTTATCCATTTGTTCAAAAGTACTTTGTTAAAGGGGTTATGGTAGGTTCAGTTAAGGGTTAAATGAAAAGGAGGAAGTAAAATGTGTGCAAAAAAAAGAGGTATTTGTTTCGTAATGATATGTATCTTGATAGCAAGTTTATTGGCAGCATGCGGTTCAAATCAAAGTAGCCAAGAAAATACTATGGATACAGGGACAACAGAAGTAAGTAACAATGAGGGCGGTAGTTCAGAATCTAATGAGAAATTGTCCTTTCCTTTAAAAGAAAAGACACCATTAAGTGTTTTTGTTCGATTTGGGACTGAAGTGGACGATTATGAGACCAACGATTATACACTTTGGCTAGAAGAACAAACCAATATTGATTTTGATTTCATTACAGCTTCTAAAGATGATGAAGTGGAAAAACTCAATATATTGTTAGCAACAGGTAGCTATCCAGAAGTTTTACTTACAAGCAAATTGAACTATTCACAACAAGCCCTATACGGTTCTCAAGGCATTATTTTACCACTTAACGATCTTATTGAGAAATACGGTGAAAATACCAAGAAGGTATTTGAAGCATACCCTACCGCTAAGACCTTAACAACAGCTGCCGATGGTAATATCTATAACTTACCTTTAGTTAACGATTGTTATCACTGTAAGTCAGCTCAAAAGGTGTGGATCTATCAACCTTGGCTGGAGGAAGCTGGTCTGGATTTACCAACGACAACTGAAGAATTTAAAGAGGTACTTCAGGTTTTTGCCGATCGAGGTGAAGATGTTATCCCATTTATTGGATGTGATCAAGGTTGGAAATCTCAAGTATATTCTTTTATTATGAATGCCTTTGTATATTATAGTCATGATCAGGAAGGGTTATTTCTTAAAGATGGCAAGGTAGCAGCTTCATATGCTCAAGATGGATGGAAAGAAGGTTTAAAATACTTACAACAGCTAAGAAAAGATGGCTTATTGGCAACAGAAAGCTTTACAATTGATAGAAATGGTGTTAAGCAAATTGCTAATAACCCTGATAAGGTTATTCTTGGTGCGTTCCCATACGGTTATCAGCAAGGTATTGTATCCGGTGCTACGGATCGTTGGTTAGAGTATACCGCTGTACCACCTCTTAAAGGACCCAATGGGGTTCAATTTACTGAATATATGCCGTATAGAAATGATTTTTTACCTGGATTCAGTATTACAAACAAATGTGAGAATCCTGAAGCTGCAATGCTATTAGCTGACTTCTTCTATACAGAAGAGTCAACCCATAGAGCTATTATTGGTCGTAAAGGCATTGATTGGGATTACACCAATGAAGGCATTGGTATAAACGGCGAACCAGCAAGACATGATATTCTAATACCTCTTGCTAAGCAAGATGCAAATAACAGATGGGGACAAATCAGTAATAGTTTTAGATCTGAAGATATTCGATTAACACTTAAAGCTAAAAGTGATAAAGATATGGAGGTTATTCTATATAATGAGACAGCGAATAAGTATGTTGATCATCGACCTGGTTTAGATGTGATTTTACCTCCATTACCTTTTACGGATCAACAAAGTGCGGAACTAGTACCTTATCAAAATACCATTGAAAGCTTCTATAAAGAGAAAATTGCATATTTTGTTTTAGGAGATATGGACATTGATGCAGAATGGGAAGGTTACATACAACAATTAGAGCAAATGGGTCTCAATAAAATGCTAGAAATCTATCAAGAAAGTTTCGATGCTAACTTTGCCAAGTAAGATTTTAGCCAGCATGATGATCAATCATGCTGGCTTTATTAAGAGATTTTAAAGTAAATGATTCTTTACAGGAGGAGAATAGATAACTATGAATAGTTGCAAGACATTAAATTACGATAAGCCGGCTAACGACTGGGCTTTGGGTATGCCAATAGGGAACGGATGGCTTGGTGGTATGATTATGGCTGGTTATTCACAAGAACACATCTATCTAAATTTGGATACATTATGGACTGGAAATGGAAGAGATAAGAATATTAGAGGCAGCTATCAATATCTACATGACGCAAGAAGACTAATACAAGAAGGGCAGCTGTCTGAAGCAGATGATTTTATAGGTAAGCATATGCTAGGCGATTTTTCTGAAACTTATATGCCAGCTGGTGATCTTATTATAGATTTTGAAGACCCAAATGGAGAAAGTAAAAGAGAGTATCGTCGTGTGCTGGATCTTGACAAGGGAATCGTATCGATCACTAATAAGTTATTGAGTAGAGAATTATTTTGCTCAAATCCTGATGGTATTATGGTGACAAGTATCCGGGGAGAACATATAGGGTGTCGTATATCACTGACATCACAATTAAGGTATACCAGTAATAGAACACATGATGGAATTATCATGAATGGAGAGGTGCCAATTTGGGCAACGAAGAGGAATTTTCAGGATGACGTGATTTTACACTATAATGAAGATGAACCAGGTATCAAGTTTTTGATGCAAATAGCAATAGATACTGATGGTGTCCTATCAGGAGATAAAGAAGCGATAATTCTAGAGTCTGCTACCTATGTTCATATTTATCTAGTAGGTGATACGACTTTTGAAGGTGAGTCTATTGAGACAATAAACAATAACTGTATTAAAGTTTTACAGAATGCTAAAGAAATGGGCTATAACACATTAAAGAAAAGACATATGGACGATTATAGTAGTTTGTTCCATCGAATGGATTTTCAAATAGGTAATAGCAATACTCAAACAGGAACAGATCTATTGACCAACGAACTGGTTGACCAATATCAAATAAGTAAGGAGCCTAATATATTAATCCCTCTAATCTTTAACTTAGGAAGATACCTCATTATTTCAGGATCGCGAGCAAATAGTAAAGCTATGCACTTACAAGGGTTGTGGAATAAAGACTTGCAACCTATATGGCAATCCAATCATACCATTAATATCAATACAGAGATGAATTACTGGCCTGTAGAAGTTTGCAACCTCAGTGAATGCCATTTTCCATTGTTTGATATGATTGAAGATATGGCAAAGAAAGGTGAGAAAACAGCTAAAGAACACTATAATTGTAGGGGATGGGTTTCTCATCATAATACAGATATTTGGGGGCACACGTCACCAGTAGGGCTAAATAATCCGAAAAAATTAGTTCAAGCAGCCATGTGGCCTATGAGTTCAGGATGGTTATGCCTACATCTTTGGGAACATTATCAATATACGCAGGATGTTATCTTTCTAGAGAACAAAGCACTACCCATTATGGAATCAGCAGCTCAGTTTTATTTAGATTTTCTAATAGAAGACGATGAGGGTAAACTTATATCATGCCCGTCAACTTCTCCTGAAAATAAATATCTCTACAAAGGAGAAAACATTGCAGCAAGTCAATCATCAACCATGGATGTGGCAATTATACGGACTTTATTTAAGAATATTTTAAAAGCGTATAAGGTTCTACAACAAGAGAAGAAAGACTTTGCGCTACAGTTAGTGAATACTCTAAATAAGTTAAGAAGTTATCGCATAGGCGATCAAGGTGAATTAATGGAGTGGGTGGAAAACTATGAAGACGTTGAACAAGTTCATCGACATGTATCACATTTGTTTACCTTATTTCCAAGTGATGAAATAACATCTGAAAGTACACCAGAACTTGCAGAAGCCTGTAAGAAGAGCTTATATTATCGTGGTGATGATGGAACAGGATGGAGTATCGCATGGAAGGTTCTTTACTGGGCCAGACTGAAGGATGGCAATCATGCATGTAAGCTAATAGATCGTTATTTACAACCCATATCGGATATGGATGTTAATTATTTTCATGGAGGGATTTATTACAGCTTACTTTGTGCCCATCCACCATTTCAGATTGATGGCAATTGTGGTATCACTGCTGCCATAGCAGAAATGTTATTACAGAGTCATGCAGGCTACCTCGAATTGTTACCAGCACTACCATCAAACTGGATAGAAGGGCAGATCACAGGTATTGTAGGCCGTGGTAATTATATATTGGATTTTCAGTGGAAAAACCAAAAAGTCATATCAGTTCTTGCACATGGTGAAACTGAAACTTGTAGAGTTAAAATCAATGGAGAGTATAAAGAAATCCCGTGTAATACAAAAATATACCTAGAGTAACTATACATAGAAGGTAACCTAGATCAAGTTAGCGGAATGATTGTTAACAAAGAATACCGATAAACTCGATATATGATGATTTTAAAAATGACCATTAAAGATAACGATATCTTTATTGGTCATTTCTATTCTTTACGGAAGCTATAATAAAAACATAAATCAGTATAAGAAATCATGATAAACTTATATTGCTTTTTGGATGGGGAAATGATATAAATGAGATATCAATAACTGTCGAATTTACTGTGGAAGTGGTGATTTCATTGAAAAGGTATAATTTGCTTTTAGTAGATGATGCAGAAATCGAGTTAGATGGACTAGTATTTCTAATAAAAAAATATCAGTATCCCTTTAATATTTTTAGAGCAAACAATGGTGTAGATGCGTTGAATATTCTGGATGAAGAGACTTTTGATCTTATCATAACAGATATTCGTATGCCGGAAATGGATGGGTTGGAGTTAGTATCAAAAATTAGAGAGAGAAAGAGCAATGCTACCATCATTATAAGCAGTGCGTATCGTGATTTTACTTATGCCAAGCAGGCTATGAAGTTAAACATAGAAGATTATCTGGTTAAGCCAATTAATATAGAAGAATTCAGACATGTAATGAGTAAAGTTCTTCAAGAGATTAACGGTTATCAAGATCAATATCATCAAGAGGTGTGTGCCTATATCTTTCAAGCTGTATATGGTAAAAATTCATCATCTCTTTATCAAGCATTAAAGAGTATAGGATATAGTGATGACTCTGAATATTCCCTTATTGTCATGTACAATTCTGAACACTTTTTTGATATGCGTGTAGAGAAGATGGCATTGATCATGAATCAATGTTTAAGCAGTGAATATTTCTATGTGAATCTCAATGAACAAGAGAGTCTCATATTAATCCCTAAAAATAATTCACAGAAAAAAATCAATGAAGAATGCCACAAGTTGTTTGATAAAATATCTAGAGAAGGACATTTCATTTTTAGTGTGAGTAGCCGTTTCTTTAATATAGAAGAACTCAATCATCAATTCCAATTTCTCGGGGATTTATTGGAGAATCAACTCTATAAAGGGTGTAATCAATACTTGATAAACAACGAATATATAGAACCTTATATGGAGGGAAGTAGTGAAATAAAGAAGAGAATTGATGTTTTATGTGAAAATATACAACTTAAGAACTTGAAGATAGTAAAAGAACAGATAGATGATTTTTTTAGTTACCTCAAAAGTGATAATAATTATTCTGCCTTTTTTGTGAAATACTTAATTTGTAACGTGATCAATAGCTTTATCAATAACTATCAAATATCACAGAACGCAAGTGTGATTATCAATCGAATAATGAAACACTATCAGCTTCAAGAACTACATCAAGAAGTGCTACTTATTTTTGAAGAAGCTGCAAAAGCTCAACAGCTTATATTATCGGAAAAGAAAGAAGCAGTCAAAGAAGCAGTTCAATTTATCAACGAAAATTATAATAGAGATATAAGTTTACAAACATTAGCAGATCATGTTTATCTATCTCCTAATTATCTGAGTTATTTATTTAAACTGGAGATGGAACAAACGATTACAGAATATCTTATCAATAGGCGATTAGAAAAAGCTAAATACTTATTGCAACATACGCCATTGAAGATTACACAAGTGAGTCGTCAAGTTGGTTACGAAAATGTACCCTATTTTACATCTTTATTTAAAAAGTACTATGGCATGACGCCAGGATGTGCGAGGAAAGAGTGGCGAAAGACATGAAAAAACAACCTTTCTATTCCTTTAAGACAAAATTAATTTTGAGTTATCTATTATTGATATGCCTTCCCTTAATTATTTTGGGGGGGTATTCATTTATAGCATCTAGGAATGCTCTCTATGAGCAAATGACGCGAGAGCATAGAAGTCATTTAGCAGATATCGAATATCAGATCACCTTCAAAATACAAGAATACATAGAATTAGGTGACTTAATCAGGTACGATGAAAATATACTCCGTATATTAGAGAATGACTATAGAGATGCTATTAATCTAAGAAGAGATCTGGTCAACTATTTAGATCCATTTTTCAAAAGAACTTATCTACTTAAGCCTGGATTAAAAGCAATCAAAATTTATACAAGTAGCACAGTTCCACAATATGATGACTATATCAACCATTTGGAAAAGATGCATGAGCTGGAATGGTTACCTGAGGGTAGTACTGAAGGCTGGTTTGTTGATGGAACCTATGTGTATTTTGTTCAGCAATTTTTTAATTATATGAATTATGATGATGAGAATTATCTAGTACTAACAATAGACAAGCAAAGTTTATTAACCAATATTAATGGAATCCGTAATGAGGCAATTATCATTATGGATAATATGACTAACATAACCTATCAAAGTGAACATAACCAACTTACTGAGGCATTCTTAGCTGGTATTGATAACAAAGGTTATCAAGTATTAAAAGAGCGGGTTGAGTTAGTTGATTGGTATATATACGCCATTGTAGAAAAAAATATTGATTCTATACAGTTAATGAGTATTATCAAAATCATGTTAACTATTATTATGGCGTGCCTTGGACTATTATTTATACTTGCGATGTACTTAACCAATACTTTGTTTGGACCCATTAAAGATCTAGTAAGAGTGATGAAAAATGTTGGAGAAGGAGATTTCAAGGTACAGATTGAATCATGCAGTCATGATGAAATAGGGTATATGACTTACGAATTTAATCACATGATAACCAAGATTAATGACCTTTTTGAACAAGTATATAAAGCAAACATCATTAAGAAAGAGGCTCAGCTAAAAGCACTTCAAGCTCAAATTAATCCACACTTCTTATATAATACTTTATCCATGATTAACTGGAAAGCTATCCTAAACCACCAAGATGAAATCAGTAAAAGTGTAACCCTCTTATCTAAATTCTATGAAACCGCTCTAAATAAGGGGAACAGCATTATATCTGTATACGATGAAGTTGAAAACATGAAGGCATATATTGAGTTACAGTTGATTATGCACAGCTATGCTTTTAGTGTTGTATATGATATTGATGATTCGGTGTACCAATACCATATGCTCAATTTAGTACTTCAACCTTTTGTAGAGAATGCCATTGAACATGGGGTACGTCAATTAGAAGATTTAGAAGAGGGTTTAATCAGGTGTAAGGCTTATTCTACAAAGAATAACTTAATATTTATAATAGAAGATAATGGGGTTGGCATACAGTCCAATCAATTAGTGAATCTTGTAAATGAAAAAAATGAGCATTATGGTATCAATAATGTGCAGGAACGAATTCAACTTCAGTTTGGGGAGAAATATGGCGTAGAGCTCCATAATAGAGAAAAGGATGATGGAAATGGGGTTCGGGTTATTATTACTCTTCCTCTGTATAAATTAACAGAAGACAATGAATAACAAAGAGAAGTATAAGGAATCTGTAAATAATGAAAAAGGAATTACTATCATTGCCTGTTAAACTATTAGTAGAGCCGATGATAGGGTTTATACTTCTCAAATATATATACCAGTCAATCCTTGAAGAGTTGTGTTGATATAGTCAAACTATATCGGTAGTGGTATCAAGACTAGGCATAAAATGGGAGGCATAATAAATGAAGAGGATAGTCAGATTGACAATCATCCTTATCATTGCACTCTATCTACTAATGGCTTGTTCCAAAAAGGAAGATAAAGAGATGCAATCGGTACCTGAGACAGATCAGGTGACTTTGATTGAAGATAAGAAAAAGCATAGCGATACGCCATTAGAAGAAGAGAGAATGGATATTCAAATTTGGACCGTTAATGACTTAAAGTATATGGATGAGGAAAACCATATGACAAATTACTTAGAGGCTAAGTATCAAGTGACAATTGAGTACTTACCGCGCCCAGTAAGCGATGCAGATTGGGGTGTAAAAGTTCGACTAGATTTATCAAGTGGTAACCCACCGGATCACTTCTCTGATGTAACACCTCAAGATTATGAGAAGTATTTTAATCAAGGTATTATAAGAGAAATACCAGAAGATGATATCAATATCTATGCTGCTGATTATATGGCTTGGATTACTCAACATCTAGGTGAATGTCCCTTTCAAAATGTGCGAGATAGTGAAGGAAAGATTTTTGCGATGCCAAAACCATGGACACCTGCATCTTCAGCTCGTGTATTAGCCTATCGAAAGGATTGGGCTGAAAATGTTGGGGTTACAACAGCACCACGAGATTTGGTAGAGCTTGAAGAGTTGTTCATTAAGTTGTCAAAGGATGACCCAGACGGCAATAATCAAGACGATACGTATGCTATAACAGCATCTGGAGTCCATGTTGATCGTCTTATGGAATCCTTTGGGTTTGTCTTTGGGGCTTATAATGTATATCCAGGTATCTTTACTGTTAATTCAGGAAGGGTTATACGAGGTGAATTAGAAGTAGGAGCTAAGGAGGCATTGACAACTTTAAATCGTTGGTATGAAATGGGGTTAATAGATCCGGATTTCATGGTCAATAAACCTGTAAATTTCGATGAAGCCATCTATACAGGCAAAGCAGCTGGTGGGGTATGGTCATGGTATCAATTCGTACCTGAAGGTGTATTCCACGGGGGAAAATACTATGAGTACTTTAATGGAAAGGTGGAGTTTGAAATCCTAGAAGCGCCAGTTGGACCTGATGGTTATTCGGGATATATAGAACCATCTCCATATTTAAATGTTGGGCTTATCTTTTTTAATCATGTCAGTGATAACCAATTGAAAAAGTACCTGCAAATCTTTAATGATGGTGCCTTTGATTTAGAAACACACTTAAATATTCAAAGGGGTATTGAAGGCGTTACCTATAAGAAGGTTACTGATGTTCATGGAGAGGTGTTTTATGAGTGGTTACCCCCATATGATACAAAAGAAGCAAGATATGAGTTTGGTACAGGCGGCTTAGCTACCATTGGCACTTGGTGGAATGATTATGATTTTCAAGAACCATTTATAGTTGCTCCAGAGTTTAGAGAAATGAATAAAGAATTATCAACACGTTCGGCAGGAAGATATGATGAATTAATTACGATATCCAAGCCAATCTACAATGAATATAAAGAGAAGCTTGATCAATTATTAGCAGAAAACTACATTGAATTCATTGTGGGTTTAAGACCACTGGATGAATACGATGCTTTTGTAGAAGAGTATAAGGCAGCAGGGGCAGATAAAATCATGGAGGAGGCACAAGCATTATATGACCAATTCAACAAAATTGGAAATTAGACGATAGTTTTAGGAGGATTAGAGGAGGAAAGAGATGAGAAATAATGTTAATTTACTTTGGTATGAAAAGCCGGCAGACTCTTGGGAAAAAGGAATGGCCATTGGTAACGGATGGCTAGGTGGAATGGTTATGGGAGGATGTGAGCAGGAACATATCTATTTAAATCTAGATACATTATGGTCGGGTTATGGGAAAGACAAGAATCTTTATGGTAATGCTCACCATGTAGAAACGGCAAGACAACTGATAAAAGCAGATAAATTAGAAGAGGCTGATAATTTCATTGGCAAACAACTATTAGGGGATTTTTCTGAGACTTATATGCCAGCTGGTGATTTATGGATTGATTTTTATAAGGAGAATCAAAAAGAGGAGACATATTGTAGGCAGTTGGATCTACATCAGTCCTTAATAAAAATTGAGAGAGGTCAACACCATCATAGAGAGATATTTTGTTCATACCCAGATGGACTTATAGGTGTACGACTTGAGGACAGTGAGTTAAATTTTGACCTTCATTTAACCTCACAATTAAAACATCAAATAACTACTCAGGGAAATAGGATAACCCTTGATGGTTTAGCGCCATCCTATGTGGAACAGCGATTTTCAAATAACAAAGAGGTAGCCCATTACTATGACGATCGCCCGGGAATAAGATTTGCATTAGCATTAGTTGTGGATACAGATGGAGTGATTGTTCATAGAGATAATACTCTGTCTATTAGCACAGCTAGCTATGCAACAGTTTATTTAACAGGCGATACCAACTTTAAAAAGGGAGACGATTATAACTATCTAACAACATGCCATGAACGCTTAAGAGAAAAGTTACTCCTGCCCTATAAGACGATACGAGACAACCATATTGAAGATTATAGAAGGCTCTATGACAGAGTATCTTTTAGTATAGGAGACAATGAAGAAGAGAAGAGTTGCCCTACAGATGCATTGCTTCAGCAGTTCAAGGAAACTAGCCATGAGCTGAGTTTAATTCCATTAGCATTTAATCTAGGGCGATACCTTATTATTAGTGGTTCAAGAGAAAATAGTACAGCTATGAATTTACAGGGAATTTGGAACAAAGACATTAGACCCATTTGGCAATCTAACTATACTGTAAACATCAATACACAAATGAACTATTGGCCTGTAGAAATGTGTAACCTCAGTGAATGTCATGAGCCCTTATTTGACTTATTAGAGATCATACATAAAGCAGGACGAATTACTGCAAAGGAACATTATGATTGTGAGGGATGGGTTTCACACCACAATATTGATTTATGGGGACATACGTCACCAGTAGGACTATATAAACCTACGAAACTTGTACAAGCAGCTTTCTGGCCTATGAGTTCAGGTTGGTTGAGTATTCATTTGTGGGAACATTACTTATATACAGAAGATCTAGTATTTCTTAGAGAAAAGGCTATGCCAATAATGAAGGATTCTGTTATATTCTATTTAGATTGGCTTACAGAAAATGATAAAGGTCAGCTAGAAACCATTCCATCTACATCTCCCGAAAATCATTATGTTTGGAAAGATGGAAAGAATGTAGCTGCAAGTATTAGTACAACAATGGATATAGGGATTATCAGGAAATTGTTCAAGAGTGTCCTAGAGGGGCTAAAAATACTTGGACAGGACCCAGCATTGCAATTCAAAATAAATGATACGTTAAGTAAGTTACGACCTTATCAGATTGGTAAGCATGGTCAATTGATGGAGTGGATCAAAGATTACGAAGATATGGATCCTGTACATAGACATGTTTCACACTTGTTTGCTTTATACCCAAGTGATGAGATAACTGTTGAAGCCACACCAGAGTTAGCAGAAGCATGCAAAGTCACATTAAATCAAAGAGGTGATGATGGCACGGGATGGAGCATAGCGTGGAAGGTATTATACTGGGCAAGGTTAAAGGACGGTGATAAAGCCTTCAACCTATTGAAACGGTATTTAAACCCTATAACTAGTAATGAAGTCAATTATTATAATGGTGGCGTCTATGATAGTTTATTATGCGCACATCCTCCATTTCAGATCGATGGTAATTGCGGTATAACAGCTGCCATTGGTGAGATGTTGATTCAAAGTCATAAGGATTATATTGAACTACTCCCTGCTTTACCTAATTCATGGGATAAGGGTGAACTGTTAGGAATCAAAGCACGAGGGAATTACACTCTTGACTTTAAATGGAAGAGTCATAAAATTACTTATTTAAAAGTCATCTCTGCTAAAAAAGAATGTATCGTTAAAGTAAATGGAAAAATTCATACGTTCCCATGCAACCAATTAATTGATCTTAATAAGATTGCATAGTATACGATATGTATGATATTTAATAGGAAAGTATAAAAAGAAGAGGAAATGAAGTTGATGGACTTCATTTCCTCTTTTCAGGTTCTTGGTACCAATTAGGTATATATGTTTCAAAGCCTTGATAGCTATGGATTATCTTTTGAGCTAATTTAATCATATGATTAACATCTTCTTCACCAAAAGGAATAGCCCAGGGAATAGATGCAATAATGTTCCTAGCATTATATAAAGCTAAGAGACGAAAAAATTCATCAGGGACCTGATCATTAAAGTAACTATGCAATTGTCCATTGGCAAATGCTGGGCTGGTATCCCATGTAAAAGAATAGCGGTCGTACTCTTCCCAAGGATCACCATAGCTGCATCGATTAAAGTCTATAATGCTTAACTCATCATTGGGTGTAATTAACATATTTCCAATGTGATAATCACCATGCTGGAAGGTTATAGGGCGATCTTCTAGTAGATGACGATTTTCTGCTAGATAAGCCAATACCATATCATCATGGTCTACTTTAACAGAGCAACCGATGTATCTTTTAATTACACGATCGATCTTTGGATTGTATGTATCAGTCCACGGTTCAACATCTTTTTCTGGCTTAAGGGAGTGAATCTTTCTCAGTATCTCTCCAGCTTTGACTCCCATTTGATATTGTTCTTCCACAGACATCGTCGGTAATTGATCTTCAGCATCAACACCTTCAATCCAAGTCAAAAGTGTGTAAACCTTAGTACCTTCTCCGCAAATACCAAAATCAAGAGGCATGGACATGGGGATACCTAACCTTGATGCCTTAGTCATCATGTCATACTCTTCTTGTTTACGCTGATATTCATTAATATCTGATAAACGTAGTAATAACAGCTTATCTCGTGAATCAGTAATCTTATACTTTTGATCATCAGACCAACCCTTGTTCACTAATTCAATTTTTACCCATTGTTTATACCTAGGAATATCTTTGAGTAACACCATATGATCATTTGTTTGCATCCACAAATCCTCCTTCATTTCCTTACAAATGTGTTATCCTCATTTTTTCGAATAGTACTATTATAGCATACTAAGATGATATTTAAGATAATAAATTACATTGTAAGAAAATCGTAAGATATCCTTAAGTAATAAGTTAAGTACAGTTCAGTATTCTATGATAAATTCAAAGTAATCAATAAAGACTTTAGGAGGAGTGATGATCTATGAAAGTAAAAAGATCTAGGATATTAATGCAAATATTGAAGGTGAGCATATGTCTAATCTCAACAGCTTTAGTTGTAACTTTTCTGATTGCAGGCCTTATGTCACCTTCTAACATGACAACACTGGCAGGGTATACGCAAATGAGTTCAACGTACGTAACAATGAATGATGGAACTAAAATTGCTGTGAGAATAACATTACCACCTTCTTTACAAAGAGATGAAAAAATTCCTGCTATTATTGAATGTACCCGCTATGGATCTAGTTATGAACCTAGTTTCTTAGGGAATGCGTTAATTAATCTTGGCATTATTGATGATAGCTCAATCTTTGTTAATGAATTGCATCTTTCAAACTATGCCTATGTTAGCTTTGATGCAAGAGGAAGTGGTGCTTCATATGGGAAGAGGATAGTCGAGTGGTCGGAAGAAGAAGTCCATGACTATGGTGAAGTTATTGATTGGGTAGTACAACAACCATGGTCCAATGAAAGAGTTGGTACCTACGGCATATCCTATTCAGCGAATACTGCTGAGTTAGCAGCTGTATCCAATCACCCAGCTTTGAAAGCTGTAGCTACACTGTATGGGGATTTCAATCCAATAGTTCATCTAGCTATGCCCGGTGGCATATTAAATGAAACTTTCCTTAAAGAATGGTGTATAATGAATGCTAAGACTGATGCTAATGATATGAACTCCTTGTTTATTAATGGGATCCAACCAGTTGATCAGGATGGATCAGGAGAGATGTTGGAAGAAGCTATAGAAGAACATAAGAATACGAATATGTATACTCGATTAAAGGAAGCAACTTATTTTGATGAAAACTTAATAGGAGATTATAAGATAAACTCACTTGCACCTTATAACTACAAAGATCTAATTCAAGCATCTGGAGTGCCTTTTTACATAAGAGTTGGCTGGCAGGATGCTGGAACAGTGAATGGAGCTTTAGAAAGATACCTTACTTATGATAATAATCAAACTTTAATCATAGGTCCATGGAGTCATGGGGGAAAATATCTCTGTGACCCCTATATAGATAGCACTATTACTCAAGAAGAGCTTATGAGAGAGCAAACAAAAGAAGTCATAACTTTTTTTGATAAGTACTTAAAAGAAAATATAGATAGCATAAAGGTGGATGATAAAAGAATCACTTACTATACACTAGGGGAGGAACAATGGAATACAACAGAAAGCTGGCCAGTAGAAGGGGTCACATATAGTAAACTCTATTTTCATGCTGATGGTAGCCTTATGATAAATAAACCTACTGATACAATAGGGAAGGATACCTATGCAGTAGATTTTACAGCTTCAACTGGAGATAAAAATAGATGGCTCACCAACCTTGGCGGGGGAGAAATCATCTATCCAGATAGAAATGACCAGGATAAAAAACTCTTAACTTACACAAGTGAGGTTCTTGAGGAAGATGTAGAAATAACAGGAGTACCTATCGTCAACTTAAACATTTCTTCAACTTGTCCTGATGGGGCTTTTATGGTTTATCTTGAAGATGTGGCTCCTGACGGTAAGGTAACTTATATAACCGAAGGCCAAATAAGGGTAATCCACAGAAAGGTAACTACAGAGAGTTTAGAATATGTTGCACTAGATCCCAAGCATTCTTTCTTAGAAAAAGATGGAGAGCTTCTTAGAGTAGATGAAATAACTGAACTAAGTATTGGCATGTATGCTACATCGATTTTAATTAAGAAAGGTCATCGAATCAGAATAGCCATAGCAGGACAGGACAACTCAGTTTTTCAGAGAATACCTGCAGATGAAGTGCCAGTCATTGAAGTTATGAGAGATAAGACGCATGCCTCCTATGTAGAGTTACCCATGAAAGTTAAAGAGTAAAAGGCATAGGTATATTTTACCTTATGTGATATAATGATGTTAACTTTCAGTGTAGGAAAGTCCGCATTTTGCTCGCAAGGAATCGTACTTTCCTGCACATACTTGAAACGTGACGATAGTCACTTTTCTTGTTAATTCTTATTAGTAGGAGAGGCATACATGAGTAATTATAACATTTTAGTGATCGATGATGAAGTAGAAATAGCTGAATTAGTAGGTATCTTTTTATCTAATGAAGGCTATCAAGTGTTGAAGGCTTTCAATGGAGAAGAAGGCTTAGTACTACTAGAGAAAGAGAATATTCAGTTAGTGATTTTAGATATTATGATGCCTGGAATAGATGGTTTAGAAGTTTGTAAAAGAATTAGGGAACGTTGGAGTATTCCTATTATCATGTTGAGTGCTAAATCTCAAGATATGGACAAGATTATTGGTTTGGGCTTTGGAGCAGATGATTACATGACCAAACCATTTAATCCTCTTGAACTGGTAGCTAGAGTTAAATCTCAGTTACGTCGATTTATGTTTCTTAATCATTCAGCCCATGAAGCTACTGATGAAAATCTTATTAGGATCAAAGAGCTAACAATTAATAAAAATAATCATGTTGTTACGGTTTATAATAAAGATGTCAATCTAACCCCCACAGAATACAAGATACTTTTATTGCTAGCAACTCATCCGGGAAAAGTATTTAGTGCTGAGGAAATATTTGAAAAGGTTTGGGAAGAAAAATATTATGAATCCAACAACACTGTTATGGTCCATATGTGGCGGTTACGAGAGAAAGTTGAGGATAACCCTAAGGTCCCACAACTAATTGAAACTGTATGGGGGGTAGGCTACAAGATTGAAAACTAAATTTTCAACGATTCGATATAAACTCCTATTTGCTTTTTTAGCAAGTTCTATGATGGCAGCAATGGTAATGTTTATTCTATTAATAGTAACTTTGATTGCATCCTATAACCATGAGATTGCTGTTTTCATAAGCCGACATATGGTTACTGTTTTCATAATCAGCGTCCTTTTATTTATTACACTGATGATTACTTTTTTTATGATATTGACGCGTAATTCTATCAAGTATCTTGATGAAATTAATCATAACCTGCACAAGATAGCATCAGGTAATCTAGAAATTAATATTCCGGTTCGAAGAAATGATGATTTAGGAGAATTAGCTAAGACTGTCAATAGTATGTCAGAACAGCTTAAGAGGCTGATAGAAGAGGAAAGAAATTGGGAAAGAGCAAAGAATCAGTTAATCACCAATGTATCCCACGATATAAGAACGCCATTGACATCTGTCAGAGGTTATATGGAGTTAATCATCAACCATCAATATAAAGATGAGGCGTGTCTAAAGCAATATACCCAAATTGTTTATAATAAGTGCAAAGACCTTCAAATGCTTGTAGATGACCTTTTTGAGTATGCTAAGTTAAATAATAGTGAAATGAAAATAAAGAAAAACAAGGTTAATCTAGGAGAACTTATAGAACAAGTGGTCATTGGTTTCATACCTACCTTAGAAGAATCACAAATGGCGTATCGACTGAAATTCACCGATGAAAAAGTTGATATAATGGTTGATCCCATACTCATAGCTAGATTGCTTAATAATCTTATCATTAATGCTATCAAATATGGTAAAGAAGGAAAGTACTTAGATATTGAACTACATAAGCAAGATGGAGAAGCGATTATCAGAGTTATCAATTTTGGAGACCCTATTAAACAAGAGGATATTCCTTATATCTTTGATAATTTTTATCGTAGCGACCAAAGTATAACTCAAAAAAGCGGCTCTGGACTAGGGCTAACAATAGCAAAGAATATAGTAGAAAAGCATAATGGCTCCATTGAAGTTGAAAGCAGAGAGAGTAGAACTATATTTGAGGTTAGGTTACCTTATATGGTACATAATAAAGTCTGATATTACGTACCATATAGTTTCTCTGGTCTACCTAGACAAGTATTTATTTTCCAATCGATCAATTATATTAAACTTCATACTTTCGACTTTTACCATAAGCTCATGATCCTTCTCCCTATTCATACACATAATACACAATCTTCTAAGATGTTGTTTCACATGCTCAATCCTAATACCAATATCGATTTCTTCCATTGATTCCTCAGGTTGATAGTATTCTATAAACTTCGTTGCAAGAGTAGGACTATCAGCATAATAAGTTGTTCGCGCTATTTCGTATACCCACCAATTTGCTCTACATTCATCCCAATCAATTATTCTTGGCTCATCACCATAATAGACAATATTGGATTGAAACATATCGCCATAGATTAGAACACTTTGCTTTGGAGTTATTTTTTGACTCAGCTTACGAATACTTGTTAAAACATAGGTTAAGAAATCCTCATCAAAAATTTCATGTTCCACCAGCTCTTTAAGATGGATACCATCATCTTTAACATTGCCAAAAGACCAACGTACAACTTCTTCTATGTTGTCATAATATTCATGAATACTGTCAAATTTAACATTGCCATTAAGATCACCAAAGTAATCGAATTTAATGGAATGAATTTGTTTTAAAACATTAGCATAATCTCTAAGCCACGGGATATCCATATCTTGATTAAATGTCGGCTCGATATCATTATTGGAAGTTCGAACTTTGCCTTCGATCCACTCTTGTGCAATGAAACCATAGGGTGTGATTCCATTACTTGTATCATGATGAATGATATTATAATAGTTTAAGCCGATAGAGTTGAGGAGTCCGTAGCACTTGTAGAGGGTAGCTATATCCGGATAACCATCCTTTGAGATTATTTTGAGAAATAACTTGATATTATTTTTATTATCTTTATAATAACCTTCCATGAAAAAATTAAGATTTTGTCCATCTTCAATTTCTTTTATATGTGTAATGACAATACTATATTTTTTCTCTAATAATAGAGTTATGTCCCTATGAATTCCTTTTATATCTTCTACCGTAAGAGTTAAGAACTCCTTAGTTTTTAAAATCATCTAAATCCCTCCTGATGATTTATTTTCTCATAAAATTATTCATAGTAATAAATAAAATTTGATTATAATTATATTTTATAACCATTGTGTAGAGCATGATTCTTAGGCTTATTTGTAATACATTATAAAAGGATTTTTTGAAAAATATGAGTAGATTATGCTCGTTTTTTATAGCGGTCAATTGATTAATGAGCTTTGGATTTATGCAAAAGCAACATTGTTTTCTGCAGTATCAAAAGTCATAATAATTGTTATTGTCACAAGTTAACAATACGAATGTCAAATTAAAAAGTTGACAAATAGCATAATAATTGTTACTATAGATTTAAGAAAATTGTTTATTATATCTTATTAACATGTATACACAACCAGACAAGGTGGGAAAATTGTATGTTAAATAAAAATGATGTCGTTCCTCTTTATATACAATTACAACGAATCATTAAAGAGGATATTCTAAAAGGTGAATATCAACAGGATGAACTTATACCTTCAGAAACCCAACTTAGTAAAAAGTATGATATAACCAGAACTACTGTTAGAAAGGCTATTTCAAATTTAGTCGATGAAGGTCTTCTAAGAAGGGAACATGGTAAAGGGACTTTTGTAAGTCTTAGAAAAGTTAATTATAGTATATGGAATTTTGGAGGATTTACTGATTTTTTAAAGAAAAAAAATAAGTCTCCAATATCAAAGATTCTTGATGAAGAATTTCTAACTATGGATGGTAGACCATTTTATAAAATAGTTAGAGCTAGAGGGGTTAAAGAAGATGAAGTTGAATACTTGACTATTGATACATCTTTTTTGCCATTAGATCTGTTTCCTAATATTGATAACAATGATTTTTCAAAAGCCTCAATATATAACACGATAAAGACTGATTATCATATTAATCCAGCTCGAGTTGAACTGGGAGTATATCCTATGTTAAGTACGCCTAAGACTAAAGAAATCTTTAGCTATAAAGAGGACACGCCCTTACTTCAAGTAAAAGGAACAGTATTTAGTGATGAAGGTATTGAAATTGAAAGAGTCAATATCATTTATAGTCCAAATGTTGAATTTAAGATGTTAACAAGAATTGATTAAGCCAAAGTAAGAGATCTCAACCAATCTAGGAGGTGTAAATTTTTTTAGACTTACAACTTGTATAGACAAGTACACAAGGGAGGTGTTAGAAATCCTAGTGTTGGGATTTAAATATGTATTATCATACTGAGGAGAAGTGGTAAAAATCAATTACTTTAATAAGAAACTCAGTAAATATGAATAATAGTACACATAAGAAGTATTACATGGGAGAGTATTAAGTATTGAAGGAAAAGGAGAAGAGATTATGAAAAAAATAATTGTATTAATGCTAATTATTAGTGTGTTTATGGTGGGATGTTCTAGTAGTAAAGATAATAGTAATCAGAATGCAAATGAGACAGAAGGCAGTAATGTACAATCAGAAAATAATACACCAAGCGTAGTCTTTGTAGTAACGGGTCAATTAGGTGATAAATCATTTAATGATTCTGCTGCTAATGGTATTAAAATGATTGAAGAAAAATTAGGTTTTGAAACAAAGATCATAGAAATTGGTAGAGATCAGACTAAATGGGAACCAACATTTATGGATTTATCCGAAGAAGGTAAATACGATATCATTATCACAAATGGTTCAAATGCTAAAGAAGTTGTTCAATCAGTAGCTACAGAATTTCCAGATCAAAAGTACATTCTTTTTGATACAGAAATTGAAAAAGGTTTAAACGAAAATGTTTACTCTATAAGTTATAAACAAAATGAGGGATCTTATTTGGCTGGTGTTTTAGCAGCTTTAGTAACAACATCTGATATGGAATATGCTAATGAAGAAAAAATAATCGGCTTTATTGGAGGTAGTGAGCATCCAATTATTAGTGACTTTTTAGTAGGATATATAGAAGGAGCTCAATCCGTAGTACCTGATATTAAAGTGATGGTTTCTTATATCGGTTCATGGGATGATACTGCAAAAGGTAAAGAGACTGCATTAGCACAATTTGCTCAGGGTGTAGATATAACATTCCCTGCCGCAGAGCAAGCTGGACTTGGATGTGTAGAAGCAGCTGTGGAAATGGGTAAGTATATCGTTGGTGTTGATTCTGATCAAGCCATGTTATTTAAAGGAGTAGATGAGGATAAAGCTAATGTTATCCTTACATCAGTGCTTAAAGAGGTTGGGAATTCATTAGTTAGAGCTATGGAACTTGACCAAAAAGGTGAACTACCATGGGGTGAGTTTGAAAGTTTAGGTGTTGCAGAAGGCGGTGCAGGTATCGCAATAAATGAATATTATGAAAAAAATGTCCCTGCAGAGATAGCTACAAAAGTTGCAGAAGAAAAAGAAAGAGTTGAAGCTGGTGGTGTAGATATCACTTCTGCTTTAGGATTACCTGCAGAAGAAGTGGACGTGATTGTTAATGCTGTTAAACCATAAACTTATTAAGTCTACTAAGGGTTAAATCAGAAAAAAATAAAATGACATACTGGATACTAATAAGTATCCAGTATTCAATTTAATAACATGGTTGGTATAGTGGGGTGAAATAGAATGGAAAAAGAACTGTTGAGTATGCGAAATATTACTAAAATATATTCCAATGGAGTAATGGCCAATAAAGATGTCAATTTTTCAGTTCGAAAAGGTGAAATCCACGCCCTAATGGGTGAAAATGGGGCAGGTAAAAGTACTCTTATGAAAATCCTGTTTGGAGCTCAAGGTATGGATAGCGGCTCTATTTACTTTAGAGGGCAAGAGATTACTAAGCTTAATTCTCAACAAGCTATTGACCTTGGAATAGGAATGGTACATCAACATTTTATGCTTGTTGATTCTTTGAAAGTTTATGAAAATGTTGTTATGGGGATGGAACCTAAAAAGGGATTTATTATAGATAATAAGAAAGCTTATGAAATGGTTAAAGATGTAGCTGAAAAGTACAATTTAAAAGTAGACCCAGCTGCTAAAATATCAAATTTATCTGTAGGACTTAAACAAAAAGTTGAAATTATTAAAGTACTTGCAAGGGGTGCTAAGCTTTTAATATTAGATGAACCTACAGCAGTGTTAACACCACAGGAAACAGAAGAACTTTTTGAGCAATTACTTTTATTAAAAGAAGCTGGCCATACTGTCATTTTCATATCTCATAAGATAAAAGAGGTAAGAAGAATTTGTGACCGTATTACAGTACTTAGAGGTGGACGTTCCGTAGGTACAATGGATGTAGCTGATTCAACTGAAGAAGAAATTTCAAAATTTATGGTAGGTAGAGAAGTTGTATTAAAGGTTAATAAATCTGAACCTAATTTTGGAGAAGCCTTATTAGATGTTCAAAATATCACTTATATTAACAGTGAGAAAAAGAAAGTGGTTAATGATGTATCTTTCAAGGTCAAAAAAGGACAAATACTTGGAATTGCTGGTGTTGAAGGAAATGGGCAAAAAGAACTTGCAGATTGTATATTTGGTTTAAATCAGAATGTAAAAGGTAAGATATTATTTAATAATAAAAACCTTCTCGATAATAGCATCAAAGAAATTAGAGAATCAGGAATTTCTTTTATTCCTGAAGATAGAATGACCACAGGGGTGGCTACTAAGGTTAGTATTTGGGAAAATCTTATCTCTGATCGAATAGATAAAGCTCACTTAAAAGAAAAAGGCTTATTAAGTATGAAGAAAATCAGAGAATTAGCTAATCACTTAATAAAAGATTTTGCAATCCTTTGCAGAAATATGAACCAAGAGGTTAGTATGCTATCAGGTGGAAATATGCAAAAGGTTGTAGTAGCTCGTGAGATGTCAGCTGATCCACAGCTATTGATTGCCAATCAGCCTACAAGAGGTATTGATGTTGGAGCAAATGAATTTATATGGAAAAAGCTCATTGATTTGAGGGATAAAGAGCGAGGTATTATTTTAATATCAGCCGACTTAAACGAAGTACTAGAGTTAAGTGATAGTATTCTGGTTATGCATGAAGGTAAGGTGGCAGGTTACTTTGAAGATGCTAGCGAACTGGATGAATATAATCTGGGGTTATATATGCTTGGTCTAAAAAAACAAACTAATGGAGGTGAAGAAATAGATGAAGATAAATAAAATGACCTTACTAGAATTATTGCGTGTTTTTGTAGCCATATTTGCTTCTATGATTATTGTTTTTGTCATTATATTTTTAGTAAGTGAAGAACCTGTTACAGCTATTAAGGATTTTATTATCGGTCCTTTTACTTCTGTAAGGCGAATGGGAAATATTGTTGAAGCTTCAATTCCTATAACATTTACTGGATTAGCAGTTGTTATGCTATACAGAGCAGGTCTATTTAATTTATCTATGGAGGGCGCCTTCTTTATTGGTAGTGTTGCTGCAACAGCTTCTGCATTGATGTTTGATTTGCCTCCCGTTTTGAATTTAATCGTTGCTATGTTTTGTGCCATGCTTGCTGGTGGATTAACTTGCCTTATACCAGGATTCTTAAAAGTTAAATGCAATGCCAATGAATTGGTAACCTCTCTTATGCTCAATTATGTGATGTTATTTTTCGGACTTTTCATCATAACAGAATATTTTTATGATCCTAATATGAATTCAACTTATTCTTATATGTTTGATGAAAGTATGTTTTTACCTAGAATTATCGAAGGTACAAGAATCAATATTGGAATTTTTATAGCGATGGCAAGTACTTTTATACTTTGGCTAATCTTAAATAAAACATCCTTTGGTTATAAAGTTACTTTAGTGGGTAAGAATGGTCAAATGGCAAAATATTCAGGGCTAAAAACAGGTTTGATTATTATGGCGTCACAATTTGTTGGAGGGATGTTTGCAGGGTTAGGTGGAAGTGTAGAACTTTTCGGAATGTATAAGAGATTTCAGTATACAGCCTTGCCTAGATTTGGATGGGATGGAGTATTAATAGCCATCGTTGCAAGGTATAAAGCAAAGTATGTACCTTTAGCTGCACTTTTTTTAGCCTATCTACGAACTGGAGCAGATATCATGTCAAGAAATACAGATATTCCTTATGAAATTATAACGATCATTCAAGGTATTGTAATAGTACTTATTACTGCAAAAGTGATATTAGCTAATTACAGAAAGAAGGTTATCGTAGAAGAAGTAAAAAGCTTTGAGGAAAAGAAGGTGATGACTGAATGAATGGAATAGTGGATGTAATTGTTTCAACGGATTTTGTTTTTACTACTATAAGAGTGATGACTCCTGTTTTATTTGCTGCACTTGCATGTATGGTTTTTGGAAAAGGTGGTATTGATGCTATTGCTACTGAGGGGATTATGCTTATTTCAGCCTTAGCTGGTGTATTAGGAAGCTATTTTACCCATTCTGCTTTAGGAGGCGTTTTATTCGCTGTAATAATTGGCATTTTGATGTCAATGGTCTTTGGATATATTACACTTACATTAGAAAGTGAACCTATCTTAGCAGGTATTGCATTAAACACCTTTGCCACAGGTATAACCATTTTCGTCATCTATTTATTAACTGGTAATAAAGGATCTACTCAAAGCTTAAACAATGAGGTAGTTCCCAATATTGAATTGGTACTGATTAAGGATATCCCCATTTTGGGTGAAATCTTATCAGGACATAATATTTTAACCTATTTAGCAATGATTTTAGTTGGTATTTTAGCCATATTCATATACAAAACCCCTACTGGTTTACGAATTAGAACAGTAGGAGAGAATGAAGAATCAGCACGCTCTGTTGGTATCAATGTTATGAAATACAAATACATTGCACTGACCGTTGCTGGTACCATGGCAGGTTTAGGTGGGGCATTTATGTCACTAGGTTATGTTTCCTTCTTCTCGAGAGATATGATCGCAGGTCGAGGTTTTATTGGTATGGCAGCAGAATCCATGGGTAGAGGTACTCCTATAGGCGTATTAATATCTTCAGTCCTATTTGGTATGGCTGACTCTTTAGCTATAAGACTTCAGCTATTAGATGTTCCTCCACAATTGATTCAATTATTACCTTATTTGATTACTATAATAGCTATTTCGCTTTACTCCTATTCTAAAATGAATAAGAGAAATAGAAATCTAAACTAAATAGGAGGGCTGAAGATGCTTATTAACAATAAAGTCCTTTTACTAGGTGGCATTATAATTGATAGCTATATTGTGACAGAGCAATACCCAGAAAGAGGCCAAGATACTTGCATTAAAAACTCTTTTGATAAAGTAGGTGGCTGCTCCATTAATGTGGCAATTACCTTGAGGAATTTAGGGTGTGATCCCTATATTGTTTCAGGAGTCGGTAATGGTCATCGAGGTAAGATCATTATGGATTATCTTATAGAACAGGGACTTAACACAGCATTTATAAAACCTGAAGATGGTAGTACGGGATATTGTTTAACCTTACTTGATGAAACAGGTGAAAGGACATTTTTAACTTTTAAAGGATGCGAAGAAACTCTAACGGATCAAATACTAACTGAAGATTTACTGGGTAATATGTCTTATGCCTACGTTACAGGTTATTATTTACTAAATAGTCAATACAAAGATGAAAAACTAGCTTTGTTACGTCAGCTAAAGAGAAATGGAACAAAAATTGTATTTGATCCTGGATCACTTGTTGATACCATGGACATTGATTTCTTAAAGTCAGTTTTGAAGTTAGCACACATTATGATTCCAAATAAAACTGAAGTGGATAAAATAATAAATAAGTTAAATATAAAGAAAGAGTTTCATAAGTGGTGTCTAGAAAACGATAGTGAGCTTATTATCATAAAAAACGGTAGGCAACTACTCAATGTTTATACCCAGGATAATCACTATCAATTAGAACCTTATAGTGTTTCAGCAATTGATACGACTGGAGCTGGGGATAGCTTTGCGGGAGGATTCATTTATAGCCTTATAAATAGAAAGAGTATAGAGGAATCTATGAAGATTGCTAGTGCATGTGGTGCCATAGCAACTACATTCTTAGAGCCTCATGGAACATTTGGTATGGATGATTTATTACAAATAATGAGTACTCGAGAGGAGAGTTAAATATGATAGATAGGGCATACGGGTGTTTAATTGGAGCAGCCATAGGAGATGCTATGGGAATGCCGGCTTCATTTATGTCACCTGATCAGGTGAAAAGAGTATATGGTAAGATTACGGGATTTCTTAAACCAAAAGAAGAGCAAGTAGCTCATGGCAACTTGGACGAGGGTGAAATAACAGATGATACAGAAGAAAC
This sequence comes from Vallitalea okinawensis, assembly GCF_002964605.1. Classification (NCBI taxonomy): domain Bacteria; kingdom Bacillati; phylum Bacillota; class Clostridia; order Lachnospirales; family Vallitaleaceae; genus Vallitalea; species Vallitalea okinawensis. Next base: position 1,016,674 of record NZ_PQDH01000001.1, on the reverse strand, counting down.
CCTTATCATATCATCGGTATTAATTGATGGTGATGGATTTGATGAGGAATTATTTATAAATAAAATGAGGGAATGGGCTATTGATAACAAGATGCTGGAATCCACTGTCATAGGTCCTAGTACAAGAAATTTCTTAGAAGCAATTATTGAAGGCAGAGACTATTATGAAAAAGGTAAACTTGGCGATACAAATGGAGGAGCAATGCGAGTAGCCCCTATTGGCATCTACAATCATGGTAATGTTGAAAAAACCATACAAGATGCAATATTATCAGCAAAACCCTCCCATGGGAGTAAGCCTGGCGTCGCTTCTGCATGTGCTATTGCAGCGGCAATATCTTTATCAGTAGAAGGCAAAAGCACTCCTTCTCAAGTAATGGATGCTGCTTATCTAGGAGCAAAAGAAGGCGAAGAAGTTGGCTATGATATACCTGCACCATCGGTATCATCAAGAATTAAATTAGCTAAGCAGTTGGTCGATAAGCATCAAGAAAAATCCTTAGAAGAGATTTCATATATCTTATATAAGTATATAGGTGCGGGGATGAAAAGTTACGAATCTATACCACTATCATTAGGAATATTTTATGCTGCTAAAGGTGATTTTGAAAAAGGAATCATCGCAGCTATTAATATAGGTGATGACGCTGATACCAATGGGTCAATCGTCGGTGCCTTATGTGGAGCGTTTAGTGGCTATCACAAGATCAATCCGACTTGGGTCCAAAAGGTAAAAGAGAGCAACAAAATTGATTTTGAGCAGATTGCAACGGATTTGCTACAATAATATAGAGGCTTCGATAAAGTCTCATAAATGCACTCATTAGATATGAGTGCATCAGGCTGTCGACAATGTCGATGGCCTTTTTCTATGCTTACTTCTATGCAAAATATATGTGGGTGATGAAAATGCTAACTAAAAGAATATGTCTTTATGAATTCTTTTTATATCTTCTACTCAAAAATATATGTTATACCAGTTAACTCTTCTGAAATAGTCCATAATTTTTCTGCAGTTTCATCATCATATGCCGATTGGGCTGCCTTTGAAATATATGGTTGTCCTGAAGATTCAAACAAACCAGATGGTCCCAAATACATGCCACTTTTTGCATCAGAGTCAAGTGCAGCTCGTAATCCTGGCATAGCACCATCAGTAGCACTTTGCATTAGAAGGGGATAGATGATTTTTTTTATTAGCTTACGAGATGTAGTATCTTTAGAATACCTTCCTAAGCTTGTTTTCGCACCGCCTGGATGTGCAGCTAAAACTTTAATATTTAACTGAGCTTCTTTGACCTTTTTCTTTAGAGAGTAAGTAAAGAGAAGATTAGCCAGTTTTGACTGGGCATATGCTTCTTGAGGATTATAGCTCTTGCCATTCTCATATAAAAAACTATCAAAATCAATTATACCTTTTTTATGCATTAAACTACTGATATTAACGATACGCGACTGTGGTGTTTGCTTTAAGACCTCGAATAAATGTCCTGTTAAGGCATAATGTCCAAGATGATTGATGCCTATTTGTTGTTCAAATCCATCAGAAGTTTTACCGTAAGGGGCATTCATAATGCCAGCATTGTTTAGCAAAATGTTCAGTTGCTTATACTTTAACTTAAATGCTTCAGCAAACTGCTTAATTGATTGTAGACTTCCTAAATCTAACCTCATAACTTCTATAGATGCATTCGGGATATCGTTTAGAATATTTGCCTTTGCTTTTACGCCTCTTTCTAAAGAACGACTCGCTAAAATGACAGTTGCATGTTTCGAAGCAAGCATTTTAACTGACTCATAACCTAGTCCACTATTGCCGCCTGTGACAAGAATAGTTTTTCCTTTTAGAGAAAGGATATCTGTAAATCTCCATAATTTTTCCATCATCTACTCCTTCGTATTATTTATAAAAGTTGTATGCCTCATACACGTTATTATACTAAGTATGCAACAGATATGTAAATATAAAGCGATATAGTTACTCGTTATAAGCTATAGCGAGTAACTTCTTATGCATTTATTGACTAATCAGGTTTACGTATCTACAATTAAAAGTGCAACAAAAGTGAGTAACATTATATCAAATTACTTGTAGTTTTTACAATTGAAAGGCTTGTGATGATGTGTCACTATAATAAATTTAAAAGTGTAATAAATGAGTAATTATATATAATTTTAGAAGTTGGATATTATTAATGTTTTCAATAGATTAGAGTCATATTTCTTTCTGGGAATGAGAACAGGGTCATACTCAGTATATTTATGAATGGCGGTGTTTATATGCAGAATATAATATTTTATTTTACTGGAACAGGTAATTCTTTGAACGTATCAAAGCAAATTGGAGAAAGAATTGGTGATACAAAGCTAGTTCGTATAACAAGTGAAACAGTATTAGATTATAGGTCAGAAAAGGTTGATAGAATAGGTATTGTATATCCTGTTTACTTTGGAGCAATACCAAATCTTGTGAGTAATTTTTTATCAAGAGTTAAGTTACCTGAAAGCAAATATGTTTTCTTGATTGCTACATGTGGCGGTTTGGCAGCAGGTGCCAATGACCAAGGTAGGAGAATTCTTTCAAGAAAAAAATTAAAGGTAGATGCAGGATACACTATAACAATGCCATCAAATAATCAAACATCGTACCCACCTATTTCTAGTGATAAATTGGTAATTTCAATCGATACTTCAGCTCATAAGATCAATATGATAGCTTCCGAAGTCAATAATAAATTGAAGAAACCAGTCAACAGTAGTTTTGCAAGTCTGATTGCTCCTCCACTAAGTCACATCGTTATTCCAAAGCATTCGGATAAAAAGTTTGAAGTTGAGGAGAGTTGTATAGGATGTGGTTTATGTAAGCGAGTTTGTCCTGCACATAACATTAATCTGATTCATGCAAAGCCTAATTGGAACCATAATTGTACGAGATGTACTGCTTGTTTACAAATATGCCCTAAACAAGCAATTCAGTATGGATCATCAAGAAATTGGGGCAGATATATTCATCCAAATATTACAGTAAATGAGTTGATAATAAAGTTAATACCATAGTTTCACAAAAATATAGAATTTGAGTAACTTCAATTAACCTCATTGACTTTTATCACATAGAGTTCTATACTTAGTGTCATAGTTGCACATGTGTGAATGTTTTGGAGGTGGAGGTTATATGAGCAAGTGGACAATAAATAATATACCAGATTTAAGTGGTAAAGTTGCTATTGTTACAGGTGGAAATAAAGGGCTTGGTTTTGAGTGTGCTAAAGCTTTGGCGGGGAAAGAAGCTACAGTTGTAATAGCTTGTAGAAGTAAAAGACTAGGTCTTGAAGCTATTTCTCGAATAAAAAAAGAAACTCCAAATGCTAAAGTTGAAGTGATTGAATTAGATCTTTTAGATATGAAAAAAATTGAATTGTTCTCAAAAAAATTCATAGAGCAATATAATAGACTAGATATATTATTAAACAATGCAGGTGTAGTTAATCTTGAGAAATTACGACATAATAAAACTGGCAGAGAGATGCATATGGCTACGAATCATTTAGGTCACTTTGCATTAACAGGTTTTCTTTTACCTGTTATAAAAATGACCAATGCCGCTAGAATAGTAACTGTTAGTAGTGGTGCATATAGATATGGCGTTATAGATTTTGATGATTTTGATTGGCATAAAAGAGAGTACAATCGCGGTAAATCATATGGTGATAGTAAACTAGCTAATGTTCTTTTTATGAAAGAGCTTCAAAAAAGATTTGATAAAGCAGGGATAAATGCAGTATCAGTATCTGCTCACCCTGGTTTAACTGCAACTGAAAGACAGCAATCCGTTGGTATTGGTGGTGGTTTTTCTAAAATGATTGCATCACCTGTAGAAGTAGGTGTATTACCACTTCTTAGAGCAGCAACGGAACAAGATGTCAAACCAAAATCTTTATTTGGACCTAAGTACTTTATATGGGGGGCAGCGAGTATTCAATCTATAAAGGGATTAGGAAATGATGAAAGTTTAGCTGAAAAACTTTGGGATTTCTCTGAGAAAATTTTAGGTATAAAATATCGATTTTAAGAGGTAGCACAAGCTACCTCTTTAGCTATCTCTAAAACTTGATGAAAACTTGTAAGTGATTTGCTCTAGTAACTTAACAAGCTCTTTTGCAGATTCTTTTGCACCTGTCTCGATCCATCTGTTGAGAATACTTGATAAAACGCTTGTAAAAAATGCTGAAGAATAATCAGCATACTGTTCATCTTGTTCGGAAAGTGTACAACCGAAATAAGAACGAATATCTCTTATATTTTTTTCAAAATTGTTAAATAATAGCTGCATCAAATTGTGTTCGTACAGTTGCATGAGTAAGTCAATATGATCTACCCAAAAACCAAAATATAAGAGCGCAATTTCATGATGGTCTTTATTGGAGTGATTAGATATTATTGAGGTCAATTCTCCATTTAAACCATTAATTTTATAATCAATAACTTCTTCTTTTGTCTTAAAATGAGCATAAAAAGTTCGTCTCGTAAGGACAGCTTGATCTGTGATCTCTTTTACTGTTATTTCTTCATATGAACTATTTTTCATTAAAACTAGTAAACTGTCTGTTATAAGATTTCTAGAGCGAATTGCAGCTGGGTGGACTTGGTTTTTCAACATACTTACACACCTTTCGTGGATTGAGTAATTTCTTCTTTATGTGTTTACATCTCTATATACGGTAATTATAATATAATAGTGATAATAACACAAGTGAGTAAGTTTAGTTTGAAAGGAAGGACAAAATTATGAAAATATCTTACTATACCACAACTGGTAACTCTTTGAGTATAGCCAAAGTAATAGGAAAGGATCAGATATGAATAGTAAATTAGAGACAGAACGTATAGCAAAATTGATTCTGCGTTTTTCTATACCATCGATGATAGCCATATTGGTTAATACTTTTTATAATATCATAGATAGAATATTTATCGGTCAGTTTGTAGGCACAGATGCATTAGCTGGTCTGACAATAGTTTATCCTATTATGCTAGTTATTTTTGCAGGATCAGCACTAATTGGCCGAGGAGGCGCTAACTTAATATCTATAAATCTTGGTAAAGATGATGTAGAAGCAAGTCAAAAGGTTTTTACAACAACAATTGTGACAACTATTATATTTGGTGGTGTAATGTCTGTCTTTGGCTATATCAGTTTAAAACCTATTTTAGGTCTTCTAGGTGCATCTGGTGAAGTATTAACCTTTGGTTATGATTACATGTCCTATATTTTTATAGGAGTTATCTTTTGGATATTGTCTTTTACACTAAGTTGTACTGTAAGAGCAGAAGGTAAGGCTACATTATCAATGATAGCGATGGTGGTGTCAGCAATTACAAATATCGCATTAGATTATATATTTATTGTAAATTTAGATATGGGTGTCCGAGGTGCTGCGATAGCAACGATTATTGCACAGGGGATAGGATTTTTAATTTTGGCGAGTTATTATTTAAGTACAAGTCATCATGTTATAATGAAAAAAAAGTATTTGATACCGGAATTAGACATCGTTAAAAGACTACTTACAATAGGCTTACCATCTTATTTTGTTACAGTGGGTAGTGGTGTGTCATTAATAGTATTAAATAGATATTTAGGGGTGTACGGTGGTGTAGGTGCTGTTGCATCCATCGGTGCAATTGGTAGTTTGATGTCGTTCTTTAATATACCGGTATTCGGTATTCAAAATGGTATACAACCAATTATCGGGTATAATTTTGGTGCAGGTAATCAAGAGCGCATAAGAGCTACTGTTTTACAATCCATTATAATGACATTTTTAACGGGTTCTCTAATATTTATTGTGATACGTTTTCAAGCTTCTAATTTAATTAGCTTATTTATTGATAATAATACCAATTACATTATTCAAGGTATGATTGGGCTCAAAATTTATTCACTTCTGATTCCATTTACAGGTATAATTAATATTTCAATTGCTTACTTACAATCTATTGAGCAACCTATGCAAGCAACACTGATTTCTTTGTCGAAGCAAATAGTTATTCTAATACCTACTGTTATTTTATTTTCTAAATATTGGGGTATTGATGGCATTTGGTATGCAGTGCCTCTGTCAGATGGCATATCGATTGTCATTGCTTTGTTAATTATCTTTAGACATAACATTAAAGGTGGAAGTATGAAGCGAATATATACATGAAATAGAACAGGACAAATTTAAATTGATTTGTCCTGTTTTATTCTGTAATGGGGCCAAATTACAGCGGTTATTGTATGAAGTATATGATACTATTGCTTAGTAAAATAGTTATTTACAGCATAGTCAAATTCATCTAACATAAATTTTGAAGATTAACAAAATATTCTCTTGTTTCATCTAGAACAGCATCAACTGTATGATTCCCAGAGGTCATATCCGAAGCTAGAAATAATAAAAAATAATTATAACTAAATTGCATATGTGGGAAATATTGAATTAGATAACTAAGAATGATATAGTTGTTCAAAGATGATTTATAGGAAGGAAGAATCCAATTGTAAAAGTTATTTGGTGTTAGTGAGTTAAATAAAAATAATCAACGGGGGAATCAAATGATATGAGTAATAAAATATCTGTTACCATAGAACGAATTAATAAAGACAATTATCATAAGTTTGATGACATGATATCTTGGAGAATTAATGGAGTTGAAAGATCAGCAGAAGGGCGACAGATAAGTGAAAATGCTGATTTTACGGAGGTATTAGATGAACTATGTCATCCAGATTTCTATGTCTATGCTGCAGAATATCAAGGGCGATTCATTGGATGGATTTCATTAATCTACATGCCAAAGATCGGTAAATGGAAAAAAGGAGTTATTTACGTTGATGAGCTATGGACTACACCAGAATTTAGGCAAATGGGGGTTGCCTATAGGTTAATGCAAAAAGCTTTTGAACTCCAAACTGAAACTGGAGCAGTAAAAGTGAGGTTGTATACCAATAATCCTGCTGCTAGGATGCTGTATGAGAAATGCGGTTTAGAAGTCAAAGAAACTGCTGTGTTTATGGAGTAGGAAGCCCTACTTTTCTATTCCAGTTTTGTAGTGTGTTAGCCACTTATGTACTAGAAAAATAAAGGATCGAATCCACCCTCACGTTATCTGTGATTGTGGGTTCGATTTTTATTTTTGTCCTCCAATAATACACCACAAATGATATTTAACAAAAACATCAACTGATTTAAATCCGGATTCTCTCAACCAGGTTAATTGATCTACGAAACTCTCGTGTAAATCATCCCCTTTTTGTTTAGGTGTATTCATATTCTCAATATTTCTTTGTTTCCAATTGTTAAAGTGAATTGTCCAGTTGTCGTAGTATTTCAATTGTGCTGGAGGAATACTGCTTTTACTTTGATCCACATAGTCCGACCAAAATACCATGCTATTCCTATAGGCTTCACCATATAAGGTTTTCATTTCATCAATGTTAACAAACCAACCATTAGGTTGAAGTATAGTAAATGCCCTTTTATATAAATCAACTTTTTCTCTATTTGTAAGATGATGAATAGCGGACATAGAGACCACTAGATGAACATGATCTTTGATTTTATTCTCCCAATCATCCTCAAAAGAGGATATGATAAACTCAACTCGATTACCATATTGGCTTAATTTTTTCTTTGCAACACCGAGAAACTGCTGAGAGTAGTCAACCCAGTAACATTTAGAATTGGGGTAACGTTTCAGAATTTTTTCAATGAGAATACCACTACCAGCTCCAAGGTCGACTACATTAATACACTCATCTTCTTCATAATCAATAATATTGAACAACTCGTCTTGTAAAAAGTCATATTGAGGTACAAGCTTAGGGGCCATCTTATCAAAAGTATCCGCCATAGAAAAGAATCTATTTTTTTCAATTTGTTTCATCTCTTTGCCTCCAACATAAATTATTTAAACTTATTGCTATTATATTACTTTTGTTGATATAATTGAAATACATATTAGTTATAGATGTCATAACAGGGAGTTATAGTATGAGTATGGAAATGGAGTTATATAGAATATTTTATATAGTAGCAACACATAAGAACATATCTAGAGCTGCGGAGGCTTTGTTTATTAGTCAGCCAGCTTTGAGTAAATCTATAAAGAAATTAGAAGAAAAAATGGGGTGTAAGCTTTTTATTAGAAGTTCAAGAGGTGTAGTTCTTACAAAAGAAGGTGAAATTCTTTTCAATCATGTTGAAAATGCTATGAGCGAATTATTAAAGGGTGAAAATATCATTCATAAACTAATTAATAATGAAAAAGGACTCATAAGAATTGGTGTGAGCAATGCACTTTGCAAGTATTTTCTTATTCCTCATTTACGATCTTTTCATGAGGAGTTTCCTGATATTAAAATATTGGTAATCAATAAAACCACTAATGATACATTGGAAATGCTTGATAATGGTGAGATAGATTTTGGGATTGTAAGTTTTCCTTTCATGCATAGTGGATATGAATATACAGAATTAATGAAAATACATGATATTTTTGTTACTAAAAAAGTATATTATAATGAGTTGGATCAAGTGGTATCAATATATAATTTATCAAGATATCCTATTATGCTTTTAGAGCCGGATAATATAACAAGACAATATTTAGATAAATACTTCTTGGATAATAAGATTGAAATAGAGGCTGAAATAGAGATAGGTAATATGGAGTTTTTAATAGAATTTGCAAAAATAGGGCTTGGCATATCAGCTGTAATCAGAGAATTTGTGAAAGATGACTTGGAAGAAGGGATTTTAAAAGAAATACCTGTGAATCCAGCTCCGGTCAGCAGGTCAATTGGTATTGTTACTCACAAGAATATCCCAGTCTCCATTGCATCTCAGTCTTTTATCAGTTATCTAATTAATAAGAGTAATATGAGAAACTAGCTGCAGTTTTCCTATATTTCTAATCAATTAGACTATAAGTGCATTTTATAAAAAATAATTATAACTAATAAAAAAATCAACGGGGGCATTGCTTATGCACACATGCAAAAAGCTTTTGAATTAAAAAATAGAACAGGAGCAGTAAAAGTCAGACTTTATACCAACAATCCTATAGCTCAAAAACTATATGAGAAATGTGGCTTAGAAGTTAAAGAAACTGCTGTATTCATGGAATAGGAAATAACCCACGAACACTTTTATGGTGATTGTGGGTTCTAATTATGTGCACTTAGCTTAAACAAGGGTGTCCATCGTGAGGTGCAATCTGAAGGAAGTTGACGGGAAAAACTCTGGCTCTAGGTACACGAATCGCATGTGAGGTTATAAAGGGTATATATAAAGTTAAGAAATGTGTAAGGAATGTGTTATAGAGAATTAAGGACTATGCTTTATGATTAAGTATAGTTCTTTTTACAATTAGAAGAAAAACGTTGGGAAGAGGGCAAAATGTAAATAGGAGTGAATTTATGAAATTTGTAAGGAAAATGATAGGCGCATTAATGATTACGACCTTTATTTTGATCACGTGTAATAATATTGTATATGCACAAACTTTGGATCAATCTGTTGAAGCTTTTGAAAAAATGACAGATGATTATATGAAACTGGTTTTGGAAGAGTATAAGGTTGCGGGAGTAGCCATTTCAGTTGTAAAAGATGGTAATGTGTTTTTTGAGAAGGGTTATGGTTATATGGATGTAAAGGGGAAATTACCTGTAACTTCAGATTCAACAGCATTTCAAATAGCTTCTGTCTCAAAGTTATTTACAGCTACAGCTGCTATGCAGATGGTCCAACAGGGAAAATTATCCCTTGATGAAGATGTTAATCAATATTTAACAGCATTTAAAATAAAAAATCCTTATTCCAAGCCTGTTACATTGAGGTATCTTTTAACTCATACAGCAGGATTTGACTATTGGGTGCCGCTATATCTGAAAACAAAAGGGGGTGAATTTTTTGACGAATTAGAACCCTTAGAAGAAATATTGAATAAAGGTATGCCTGAGGTTATTAGAGAGCCAGGAACTTATTGCCAATATAGCACTTATGGTATGTCTCTAGCAGGGTATTTGGTTGAAGTAGTGTCTGGAATGTCTATTGAAGACTATATTACTAAAAATATATTAGAGCCTCTTGATATGAATCATTCATCTTACAGATTAAATATGGACATTATCGACAATATGTCAAAGCCTTATAAATATAAAGAAAACAAGTATTTAGAAGATAATTATACAGTAATGAGCAATCATCCTAGTGGATCCATATGTGCGTCAGCATCGGATGTAGCACAATTTATTATTATGCATCTTAATAAAGGTGAATACAAAGGAAATAGTTTATTAAATAGAAGTATTGCTAGTAAGATGCATCAACATGAATATCCTAAGGATGAACGGTTGACAGGCTTTGGTCTAGGTTTTTTTGAAACAATAAGGAATGGTCATAGAACCATCGAACATGGAGGATACTTACCACCTTTTTCATCCAAACTAACCATGCTCCCAGAAGATAATATTGGGATGTTTATTGCAATTAATACAGATTCAAAAAAAAGTAGTAAAGTATGCAATGAGTTTGTGGATAAATTCTATGATTTTTTTACGAGTAAACCTAAAAACGAGATAGTAAAAAAATATATCCCCTTAGATATAGATGTTAACAAAGTAAAGGGTAATTATATATTTGAAGGATATGGACGTAACGATTTAACAAAATTAAAATCAGTTCTATTGACTTGTAACATTCAATGTGATAATAATGATAATCTGGTTTTCGAAACAAGTAATATGACATGTCACTATAAATATGTAGGAGAAGGTCTTTTCTATAGTGAGAAATACAATACTTATTGTAAGTTTTATGAAAATCATGGTAAAATGTTCATTTCAATATTAGGTTTTGACTATGAGAAAGCATCCGATACTAATGTAAAACTATTTAAAATGGTAATAATTACTTTGCCTTTAATATTAATTACTTTTCTTATGACGGTGATTTCAATCATAAGAAAGAGAAAAATTCATGATAAGGAAACTTTAATCCTTAAAAGTTTATTAAGTCTATCATGTATATTTATCATGATGTATTATGGTTTAAATGGTGTTATGGCAATAAAATCTATGATGGCAGATACCTTCATTGTTTTTAATTTCATCATTCCATTAATTAAGACGGTATGTTATCTATTAGTACTATTTACAACAATGGTTATTATTTTTATCATAAGAGAATGGACTAGGAATAAATTTTTGTTAAGATCAAAGATTTTTTATTCAGTGATTGTTATTACTATAGGCATTCATCTTGTGTTTATGTATATAATGAATGGTTTTAAATTATAAAATCGTCTTAGATACAATTTATATGGATTAAGGGATTGGATACTTCAATGAAGTGTAGTAAAATAATAGTAGATACAGATATAATTTGCAACTATCTAAATAAAAAAGAGTGATAAACATGGGAAAAGTAAAAATATTAGTTATTGAAGATGATGAAACCATCAATAAGATGATATCTTGTGCGCTGATTAAAGAAGGCTATGATGTATATAGTGCTTTTAATGGACAAGAAGGATATGATATATGGAAGAAACATGACTATTCATTAATTATTCTGGATATTATGTTACCTATTATAGATGGGATAGAAGTTATGAGAAGAATACGTCAAGAAGGTAATATTCCAATTTTAATCGTGTCAGCTAAAGTTGAAGAAAGTGATAAAATAATTGGATTAGGATTAGGTGCTGATGATTACCTAATTAAACCCTTTTCTTTGGGAGAATTACAGGCGAGAGTGAAAGCTCATTTAAGACGTTACCTCTACTTTAATGAGCAACAAAGAGTGAATAACCAAATACAATATGGTGATATCACTCTATATATTGACACGTATACGGTTGAAAAAAATGATGAACTCATTAAGTTAAGAGCAAAAGAATATCAATTATTAAAGCTTTTTTTAGAGAATTCTAGCAAGGTTTTTACGAAAGCACAGATATTTAACGCTGTATGGGGAGAAGAGTATATGGGAGATGATAATACGGTTATGGTTCATATTAGACGTCTTCGAAATAAAATAGAGGATGATCCAAGTAATCCCAAGTATATCGAAACAATGTGGGGAATTGGCTATCGATTAGGTGAATTAAAGTGATTTATATACTAATTGTAATAATCATAATCATAGGTAGTTTTTATTTACATCAAAGTATATCATTAAATAAGATATCAAAAGACTTGAAAGAAGTTATACATGGCAACTTTAATAAGCGATTGACTGTCTATAGCTATAATAAAGCAATAACAGATTTTGTTTCAGATATTAATCAATTATTAGATGAATTTCAGACAATAGTCAGTATGAATAAGAACTACGAAGAAGACAGAAAACGAATGATAGCTAATATTTCCCATGATTTTCGTACGCCTCTAACATCTATGTTAGGATATATTGAAATGATAAGAAAAGATGAAAATATTCATGAGGAAGAAAAAAGAGAAAATTTATATATTATTGAAAATAAGTGTCAAACACTAAGAGCGCTGATAGAAGAATTTTTTCTATTATCAAAATTGGATTCTGGTGACGTTATAGTTGAATATAATAGGGTGGATATAGCTGAAATATTGAGACAAAATATATTACTTCATGTAAAAGAATTTGAACAACAACATATAAAACCGGTTATTAACATTCCTGATAAAAATATCTATATGAAAGGCGATGAAAAGGCACTCAATAGAATTTTACAGAATATTATTTCAAATTGTATCAAATATGGTGGAGAGGGAGAAGTTATAGGGTTTAATCTTTATGACAATGAAAGTAGGATTACCATAGAAATTTGGGATAGGGGAAAAGGTATTGGTTCAGAAGATATTCACTATATTTTTAATCGCTTATATACCTCAGAAAGGTCCAGAAATAAAAATTTTCAAGGTAATGGTATAGGACTAACCATTGTTAAAGAATTGGTTGAAAAATTAGGTGGAGACATTCAGGTTCAAAGTGAACCCTATAAAAAAACTGCTTTTATCATTCGTTTACCTAAGCTAAAAATTGTATGAGAGGTACTAAGGTGTTAAGGACTATGTTATAAGGATAGAAGCATAGTCCTTACAATTGTAACGAGGTGATCAATTGGAAGAAGATTATGAAATAAAAACCTGCAAATTGACAAAAGTATATAAGAAAAAAGCAGTTGTTAAGGGCATAGATATGCATATAAAAAAGGGAGCGATTTATGGTCTTATTGGACAAAATGGAGCTGGAAAAACAACGGTTTTAAAAATGTTGGCGGGATTAGTTAAACCAACTGAAGGTGAAATAGAAGTATTTGGACATCAACATCTAAAGAAGAAAGTGTATAGAAGAATGGGTTCTATGATACACTTACCTACATTTTATACTAATCTAACAGCTATAGAGAATCTGAACATCCACAGGAAAATGATAGGTATAACAAATAAGGAATATATTGCAGAAGCCCTTGATAAGGTGGGACTTGAAAAACAGTATTGGGATGCACCAATAAAAAAATATTCAAGAGGTTTAAAACAACGCTTGGGCATAGCTAGAGCCATTCTGCATAAGCCAGAATTAATAGTCTTAGATGAACCTATTAATGGATTAGATCCTAATGGTATTCAATTAATTCAACAATTATTGGTAGATTTGTGTAGTCGAAAAAACATTACAATCTTATTAACAAGTCATACTTTAAACAGATTGGAAAGTATAGTTACTACAATAGGAGTCCTTCATAAGGGGGTCTTACTTGAGGAAATACAATATGAAGACTTACGACGTAAAAGTAGAAAATGTTTAAATATCAAGGTGAGTAATGATACTAGAGCATGTTATATACTAGAAAATAAAATAGGTATATATTCTTATCAAGTGGTGGAAAAAAATAAATTAATAATCTATGAAGGATTAGACCGAGCATCTGAAATTGTAAGGATGCTGATAATACACAATATTGATGTTATTGAAATATATGAAAGTAGTTATAGGCTTGAAGATTATTTTCTAGAGATTACTGGAGGAAATAAGGATGTGTAACTTACTATTGTGTGAATTTCAAAAATTAAAAAGGACATATTTATATCTTATTATCGCTGTTAGCTCATGTTCTGGACCATTGATATTAGCTTTAGCATTTATGATATCTGGTAAATCTGTAACATGGAATCAATTTATGAAAGTTAGTCATATGATAACTATTATTTTTATTAATATTTTTTTAGTGTCATTAATTATAGCTTGGGTCTTTGGACGAGAATATTTGTTGCGTCAAGAAGCTGTACTATACACCTATCCTATAATCCCAATAAACATATTAATAATAAAAGTTATTGTTATAAGTATTATAATGATAGCAGTATATACTATTCAAAGTCTTACAACAATATTATGTGGGTTACTGGTTGTTAATCAAGTTCCCCCAATAGATAGTATAATTATTAATATGAGTGTATATGTCTATTCTATGTTGTTTCATTTTATCACATTACCCATACCTATCATGATTTGTTTATGGAGTAAAAGCATGATAATGCCTCTGGTATATGGCGGACTGATAACAATAAGTAACCTACCTATTCTAGCATTGGATTTATCTATCCAATTCTATATTCCCACATTTTATTCATTAATCCCTTTAACTTTAAATAATGTATTAGGTAATACAGTAACCTTTCCATACAGTAGCAGGGTGATATGTATTCTTACATTCTTCTGTGGCGCAGTTCTGTGTATATATAAATACACTAAAAAGGATATTTAATCTAGGATAAAATACTTTTATAGCTCAAGAACTATATGAAAAATGTGGTTTAGAGGTTAAAGAAACTGCTGTATTCATGGAAAACTAAAGGATAGAACCCACACTCATTCTATGGTGATTGTGGGTTCTATTTATATATAATGAGTTGAGTTGATTTTTTAATATAAATTGTGAAGAATGCATATTCATTTTAAAGGGAAAAAAGAATTTGACAAAAATATCAAAACATATTGACGAAACTCTTTGGAAATGCTACTATACAATTATGAAAAAAAGATACATTAAATTTATAATAATATGAAATAAACTTACAAAAGGGGTTATGTATCTTATTTCAAAATCTAAATAAGGTTGAAATAATATGTGGGAGGTATTTTATGAAAAAACTACTATCACTTGTTTTGATGATGACTATGGTTATGAGTTTACTATCAGCATGCGGTCAAGAAGAAACTCCAGAAGTTAATAAAGCAACAGTTAGTGAGTCTTCAAAATCTAGTGAAACAACAGAGACAGAGAATCAAGACCCAGTAAAAATAAGAATATATTATTCTGATAATGCAACATTGCCTTTTAAAGATGATTGGTTAACGGTTACAGAAGCCGAAAAAATGTTTAACGTAGATTTTGAATTTGAGGTTATACCAATTGCTGATTATGCTACTAAAGTATCTCTAGCTTTAAATACTGGAAATAATGCACCTGATGTTGTTCTATATCAGACAACAAAAGGGGAAAATGCTTCTCTTGCTTTAAATGGAGCTTTAGTTCCAATTAGCGATTATGCAGAATATACACCTAACTTTAACGCACGTGTTGAGGAATTTGGGCTACAGGATGTTGTTGATAAATTGGAATTAGCAGATGGAAAACGATATTATATGCCAAGTCTTTTTGATATTCCTTTTTATGATGGCGGTCTTATTTTAAGAGAGGATTTCTTAGAAGCGGAAGGATTAGAGGCTCCAAAGACATTTGATGACTTATACGTGATCTTAAAAGCATATAAAGCAAAGAATCCAGACTCTTATCCACTTACCATTTTAGCTGGTCCACGTGTACTATATCGTATGACAATGCCTTCATATGGCATCAGTGTTGGTAAAAATGGTGCATCAGGAACCAATACACTTAGCTGGGATTATGAGAAACAAGAATACTTCCCTGGAGCAATTAGTGAGGGATATAAAGAGTACATAAGCTATCTTGCAAAACTATACGCAGAAGGATTACTGGACCCAGAAATGGCTGAACCTATTGATGGAGATTTATGGTCACAAAAGATGGCGACAGGAAAAGCAATGGCAACATATGCTTATTATGATCAAATTGGTGGTTTGACTGGTGCGTCAACTATAGATGGGTTTAAGCTACAGATGTATCCTTCATTAGAAGGAACGGCAGGGGCACACCATCAACCAAAGAGCAAAACTGGCTCTGGAATTATGTTCCCAGCAGCTACTGCGAAACGCGATGATTTTGAACGTGTTGTTAAAACAATTGACCAAGTGTTCTTTTCAGAAGAAGGTGCTAAATTATGGTGCCTAGGTGTTGAGGGTGTTACATATACAATGGAAGATGGCAAGATTAAATACGCTGATGAGCTTGTCAATTCAGCTGAAGGAGTCTACAAAAGCCTACAAATCAATTATGGTTGTGGATCTGATGTTACTCAGATGGTATGGATTAATGAACGTGAAATGACTAAATATGACGAGAATTATGCTCGTATAAATGGTGAAGTTGCAGCAATGGGCGATGTTATCCAAACAATTCCTCCTACACCAATGTTTGACGATTTGACTGCTGAAGATGCAGGTGTATTGCAAACGCCACTTTTCGATACTTTTGAAGTTTGGGCAGACGCTTTTATTACTGGCAAAAAAAGTGTTGAAACGGATTGGGATGCCTATGTAGAAGAAATGAAAACGTTGAGAATAGATGAGTTTTGTAAGATTTACAATGATAATTTAGGTAACTAAATTATTGTAAGAGACATAATAAAGACTACCCCTAAAGGCATTAATGGGTAGTCTTTTTAAAGACAAGGGGGAAGGTCATGGCTTTAACTGAGAATAGGACAAAAAGAGAAAATAACAGACAGAAGCATTTTAAGCGTTATTGGCAGTTATATGCAATGATGGTATTGCCGATTATATACTTCATAGTATTTAAGTATATTCCGATGTTTGGTAATATTTTGGCATTCCGTCGTTATAGACCAGGAATGGGAGCCTACGGTGTTAGCTGGGTTGGTTTAAAGTACTTTAAAATGTTTATGCAAGATCCTGCCTTTTGGAGAGCTTTTCGTAATACACTAACGATTTCATTAGGAAACTTGATAATTAATTTTCCTATCCCAATTATTTTTGCCATTTTATTAAATGAAGTGCACCATGTACGTTTCAAAAAAGTGGTTCAAACTGTTTCATATATGCCTAGATTTATATCAACAGTAGTCGTTATTGCGATTTTAAGTGAAATGCTATCACCAAGTTCAGGACTGTTGAATATGTTTTTGCAGAATACCTTTGGCATAGAACCGATCTATTTTATGAATGAACCTCAGTATTTTAGATGGCTCTATATATTAACGGATACTTGGCAATTTACAGGTTGGACAGCAATCATCTACCTTGCGGCTATTACAGGTATTAGTGCAGACCTATTTGAAGCAGCTCGCATTGATGGAGCTAATCGGATACAGCAAATTTTCTATGTAACCATACCATCCATTATGCCAACGATTATGGTCTTGTTGATATTAAATGTTGGAAGAATGCTAAGTCTAGGGTTTGAAAAGGTACTACTAATGTACACACCATCAAATTCACAGGTTAGTGATATTATTGATACTTTGGTTTATCGCACCGGACTTGCTAATCAAAATTATTCATATGCAACTGCCATAGGATTGTTTAGCGGTATAATTGGTATAATATTGGTTTCATCATCAAATGCCATCAGTAAGAAACTTACTGGTGACGGCATTTACTAGGAGGTGCTTTATGAAAAGATATCATACTAAAGGTAATATTATATTTGACTCCATTATTTATGTCGTCATGATACTTGTACTGCTATTGTGCTTAATGCCGTTTATTTATATGTTGGCAGTTTCTCTTTCAGATCCCAATGCAATTATAAATAATAAAGTTTCATTTTTTCCTATAGGACTTAATTTTGAAGCCTATAAGCAGATTTTTACATATCCGAACTTTTTTAAGGCTTACGGAAATACTATTTTTTATACTGTTGGAGGAACATTAATCTCTTTAATAATGACATCTTTGTTTGCATATCCTCTTTCTAAGACAGTGTTGGCTGGACAAAAAGTTGCTATGAAAATGGTAGTATTTTCAATGTTTTTTTCAGGTGGATTAATACCTAACTATTTATTGATTTCAAATTTAGGCCTTACTGGAACACGATTTGCTATGTTACTTCCATTTGCAATAAATCAGTTTAATCTTATTATACTCATTAATTTTTTCAAATCGATTCCTACAGAGATTGAAGAAGCTGCCCTTATTGATGGATTAGGATACTTTAAAATATTAGGAAAAATAGTTGTTCCACTTTCAAAACCTGCTTTAGCAACCATAGGGTTATATACAGCTGTATTTTTCTGGAATGACTGGTTTAATGGATTGATTTATCTGAATACAAGTCAGTTTCCTGTGATGCTCTTTTTAAGAAATATTGTTAATGGAACCTCAATGATTGGAGATGCAGCAGGTTCGGCAGATAAAGCCACTATTGCAATCTCAATAAAATCAGCAGTTATTATAACATCCACATTACCAATTATAATTTTATATCCTTTCTTACAAAAATATTTTGTTAAGGGTCTTACTGTAGGCTCAGTGAAAGGTTAACAAGATGAGGTGAAGACAATGGTTAAGCTAAATACAATAGAAACTGAACAAAAAAATGAACGGACTAAAAATATAGATCGCCTGACAACGAAAGAAATCTTACAGTTGATGAATGAGGAAGATATGAAAGTAGCTTTTGCTGTTCAAAAGGAATTAGACCATATAGTGGAAGCAGTAGATGTTATCTATGAGAAAATAGTGAATGGTGGCAGATTAATCTATTGTGGTTGCGGAACTTCTGGACGATTGGGGATTTTAGACGCTGCAGAATGTCCACCTACTTTTGGAACAGAGCCAGAATTAGTTCAAGCATTGATAGCTGGGGGTCCAGGTGCTATTATGCAGGCGGTAGAAGGCGCTGAGGACGATTATGAACTAGGTATAAAGGATTTACAGGCCATTAGCTTTAGTGATAAAGATGTGTTAGTAGGAATCGCAGCAAGTGGTAGAACACCCTATGTCATTGGAGCAGTTACCTATGCCAACAGAATTGGAGCAAAAACCATTGGTTTGACATGCTCTAAGGAAGCAAAATTAGGAATTATTACAGATGTTTCAATTACCCCATTACCCGGAGCTGAGGTTATAACGGGATCTACACGGTTAAAAAGTGGAACAGCACAAAAGATGGTTTTAAATATGTTAAGTACATCTGTTATGATTAAGCTAGGGAAGGTATATGGCAATTTAATGGTAGACGTAAAAGCAAGTAATGAAAAGCTAATCGAGCGCACTGTTTCCATTGTAAGAAGTACAACTGGTGCTGATGATTTGGAGGCAAGAGAAGTATTAAAAGAATGTGGCTATTCAGCCAAAACAGCTATTGTCATGATCATGTGTCATATGACAGCAGAACAAGCAGAAGACGCTTTGAAAAGGGCAGAGGGACACATTTCAGGTATTATTGAAGATGAGATAAACTGATTGATATTAAAAGCCTTTAAATATGCTAAAGGCTTTTAATCATTAAAAATTACATCTTATGCTTACGGCATACTTCATAACTTTCTTCAAGGTATTTTTCTACATCATTATAGTTTTTATTGGCTAAGCATGTAAAAAGTAAATCTACCACAGTTAATTGTGCAACTCGACTGCTCATAGCTCCGCTTCGGTGGTCGATTTCTGGAGCTGAAAGGTATATAGCATAGTCTGAATCAGCAATTAAAGGGCTTTTGGTATACTTTGTAATAGCTACTGTAGGACATTTAGATTTTTTGGCCATTGATAATATTTCGAGCATTTCCTTCGTGTTTCCAGAGTATGAGAATATAAGAGAGATCTCATCTGGACCAGTATTAGCTCCATAAGTTAATTGGGTATGGGTATCATAACTAAAACATGCATTCTTATTAATACGTAAAAGTTTATTATAGAAATCATTGGCAACCAGAGCTGAAGCACCTGCTCCAAATAACTTAACACATTTGGCATTAGATATGAGCTCCACTATTTTAGAGAGGGATTCTGTATCTATTAATGTCATCGTATCTTCAACAGCTTGAATAGTGGTGCTTTTTATGGTATTGCACATCTGTTCAATTGTACTGTACTGCTTGATATCGGAAAAATCATGAGGGGCTGCAGTTTCTTCACTGGTATTATTGAGTTCTTGAAATAAGTTCCGTTTTAAATCCTTTAAGCCATCAAATCCAATGGCTTTGCAAAAACGAATCCAGGTTACCTGACTGACACCAGACTCTTTGGCCAATTGTGCGATAGGACTTGAGAAGATACTTTCTATATTATTTAAAAAGTATGTGGCAACCTTTCTTTCAGAATTATTTAAAGAATCCATGATGCTACGGGTTTTTACTTCAATATTAGTCATTATTATTACCTACTTTCATTCGTATTAAAAAGAGATCTTGCCCATAACCACCCCGTGTCTAGCACCAGTAGCAGTTGGGACATTATTATTTATACCTTGTATTGTTTCGTTGGCCAGCACTGCAAAAGCAATAGCTTCCTTGGCATTACTGTCAAGACCAATATCCTCATTAGTAATCACATGACAATTAGGTAGACATGATTTTATATACCTCAGAAGAGTCTTATTATGGCTACCACCACCTCCAACGATTAAATTTTCAGGTAGTGATGGAAGATATTTTGTTACATTGATTTCAATAGCTTTGGCGGTGAACATGGTTGTAGTGGCGACTAAATCAGAAAATGAAAGATGATAATCCTGTGCTTTTCTATGAAGTTGGGCAACAAATTGTGCACCATAATATTCTCTCCCTGTTGTCTTAGGAGGCTTGCTATGGATGTATGGGTCATCAAGGAGCCAGTTTAACAGCTCAGGATGGACATGGCCACTTGCTGCTATTTGACCACCTTCATCATAGTTTTTTTCATTAGATGTATGTAGAGCTATAAGGGAATCGATGATCATATTACCTGGTCCAGTGTCAAAGGCAAGAATATTGCTCATATCACAATCATGAGGTAAATAGGTGATGTTACCTATCCCACCGATATTTTGTAAAGCAATGTTTTTTCCTGGTACACTGTAAAGGAGATATTCTGTATAGGGAACAAGAGGAGCACCATAACCACCGGCAGCCATATCACGAACACGAAAATCTGCTACAACAGGGCAGCCAATGACTTCGCTAATAACTGCGGATTCACCGATCTGTAAAGTAGAAGTAACAGAATGAGAAAAATATTCTTCTGAATTGGGTTGATGGTAAATAGTATGTCCATGACTACCGATAAAGTCAATAGCTGATGGAGGAATATGGGCCTTCTCGCAGACAGCTAAACAAGCTTCTGCTGATAGTTGTCCTAATAAAAAATTAGTCTTTGAGATTGCATAACTTCCACCAAAAGAGCCAGAAGCAATATTTAATAATTCTACTTTTAGATCATTAGCATATGGTATGGTGATGAATTCTAATAATTTAACCTTGGTATCTGTTGCAAAACCATCTAATTGAACAAGTGCAGCATCAATACCATCGGTACAGGTTCCGCTCATTAAACCAATAGCAATCCGTGTTTTCTTGCCCAGGAGTGAATGAAGATTTTTCATATTTGTAAAACCCCTTCTGAAATATTATTACGAAAATTAATGAATCATATGTTACTATTTAACAATAAAAATGAGGAGATGTCAATATATTATGATATTAAAAGGAATTGACCGTATAAGAGAGTATGATCATCTTTTTAAAAATAAAAGACTAGGGCTAATTACTTCAATTTCTGGTGTAAATAATGAACTCCTATCAACCATAGAGATTTTACATGAGAACTATCGATTAAATGCTCTATTTGCTCCTGAACATGGTGTTCGGGGTGATAGAGGGGCGGGACAGTTTGTTGATACATACATAGATGATGCGACAGGAGTAACAGTATATAGCTTGTATCGAAAAGATTCTAAAAGACTAACAGAAGGAATGTTGAATGAGGTAGATGCTGTTGTCTATGACATACAAGATTTAGGGGTAAGGTATTATACCTTCATCTCCACATTAATATATGCTTTAGAGGATTGTGCTACCCATGGAAAAGAGGTCATTATCCTAGATAGACCAAATCCTTTAGGTGGTGTTAAGTTAGAGGGGAATGTTCTTAAAAACCAGTTCAAAAGTTTTGTAGGGACTTATCCATTAGCCACAAGGTATGGTTTGACAGTTGGAGAACTAGCCAACATGGTCAATGAAGAACAAAACATAGGCTGTCATCTAACTGTGATTCCATGTAGGGAGTGGAGAAGAGAAATGCTTTTTCACGAGACAGATCAAACATGGGTAATGCCTAGTCTTGGCATACCTCGCTTTGAAACAGCTCTCTTGTATGTAGGTACTTGTTTGTTGGAGGGAACCAATGTTTCAGAAGGAAGAGGTACATCATGTCCCTTTGAAATACTTGGAGCACCCTACATCAATGCTGAAAAGTTGGTTAAACATCTGAGAGAAAAGAATTTAAATGGAGTGGGATTTACACCAGTTTATTTTACGCCAACTAGCTCCAAACATAAAGGTGTTTTTTGCCAAGGTGTTCACATACATATGACTGATTATAAAGAGTTTGAAGGTTATAAAACAGGTCTTGTGATAATCGAGAGTTTAAAGAAGATGTATCCGGATTCTTTTGCATTATTACCACCTTTTAAGGAAAACAGTAAGCCCTTTATTAGCCTTTTGTCTGGAAATGATTATTTTGAGAAAAATGATTGGACCAGTGAAGATATTCTTGAAAAAAATGATAAGGATTTAATAGCATTTAGAAAGCGTAAAGAAAAATACCATTTATATGAATAGGAGAGATGGAAGGTATGAACTTAACATTAAGGGAGAAGGTAGGGCAACGTCTTGTAGTTGGGATATCGGGGACCACTATTGATCATGTAACAGAGGAATTAATTAGTAAGTATAAAATTGCTAATATTATACTCTTCAAAAATAACATTGAAAGTAACAACCAACTGAAAGAACTATGTGAAAACCTTCAAAGGTTAGTTAAAAAACATACTGGGAGAGGAGCTTTTATAACAATTGATCAAGAAGGGGGTATGGTGACTAGGTTGGCAGAGGATGCTGTTAATATGCCGGGGGCAATGGCTATAGCAGCCATTGGAAATCCCAAAAATGCTTATGAAGCTGGCAAAATTACTGGCGGTCAATTAAAATCATTAGGAGTCAATTTTAATTTAGCACCAGTAGTTGATATTAATTCCAATAGGGATAATCCAGTTATAGGCGTTAGGAGTTATGGTGATTGTCCAGAAAATGTAGCAGAATACACAGTAGCTACGACTAGAGGTTTATTGGAGGGTGGTGTATTGGCGTCTGCTAAACATTTCCCAGGCCATGGGGATACCAATGTAGATTCACACCTTGGGCTACCTCAGATTAATAAGACCCTAGAAGAGTTAGAGAAATGTGAATTAGTACCTTTTCAAAAAGTCATCGAAGCTAACATTCCAGCTATTATGTCAGCTCATATATTATTTCCAGAGATAGAGAAAGAGCAGATACCAGCAACCATGTCCCGTGAAATCATAACAGGCTTATTAAAAGAAAAAATGGGCTATAAAGGCTTAGTGGTCAGTGATTGTATGGAAATGCAGGCAATCAAAAAATACTATGGAACAGTAGAAGGGGTGAAACGTGCTATCATGGCAGGTGTTGATTTGGTTTTTATTTCACATACAGCAGAGTTGGCACGAGAAGCTTCTGATGTGCTTGTAAATGCACTAGAATGCGGAGAACTTTCCATGGAAGAAATGGATGCATCCATAGGGAAGATTTTTGCTTGGAAGGAGTATTACGCAGATCACTTTGACACAGAAATTGGATTTGATGTGGATAAAGGTAAAGAACTTGCTTATCAATTACTTCAACAATCCATCACACCTGTTAAGATGCCATCTAAAACATTACCAGAACTAGGCAGCAATCCACTGTTTCTAGGAAGTATACCATTCAGAGCTACCAATGTATCCAATAACAATGGAGACAGCTTTAACTTTGCAGAATACATGGCAAAGAAGTTTGGAGGCAAAGGAATCATTACATCACCAGAACCAACACAGGAAGAAATTGATGAGGTCTTAAAGGGAGCTGATCATCATAGTTCCATTATGATTGGTACATATAATGGGCATCTATATAAAGGGCAGTTAGAACTTGTCAGAAAAGCAGCCGAGAAGAATAAAAATGTTATTGTCCTGGCTTTAAGAAATCCTTATGATTTAAGTGAATTACCTGAAAGTGTCTATGGCATTGCAATTTATGAATATACTGTTGATAGTCTTAGGGTCATAACAGAAATATTGGGAAAAACTTTAATTCCACAGGGTGTTTTACCGGTGCAGCTTTAATATTAAGTTGATTCAATAGAAAAGACTAAATGTGAGGTAAGTGTATGAAACAATATGTAGCGGGATGGGATGGTGGTGGAACTAAAACTGCCATCCAGATAAGAGATCTACAAGGTAACATCATTCATAATGGGTTAGCAGGACCTTTAAATTATAACAGTCAAAAGAAAGAAGACATAAGAAATACAGTGCAAACATTGATCCATGATATGGAGCGTATAGCGGGGTCATTAGATTCTTTTAGGAGTCTATGCATATCAACGGCTGGTGTTAGTAACAAAGAGGCAATATCAGTTATAGAAAATGAGGTACGAAATACTGGCTTTAAAAGTAAGTTACTGATCGTCGGCGATCAAGAGGCAGCATTGTATGGAGCTATGGGAAGACCAGAAGGAATGGTACTCATAAGCGGTACAGGATCCATATGTTTTGGCAAAAATCATAAGGGTAAGACTTTTCGTTCTGGAGGATGGGGTCATCTCATTGATGATGAGGGTAGCGGGTATGCAATTGGTCGTGATATATTGACAGCTGCAGTTAGAAGTTACGATAAAAGAAGTCAGGAATCTATACTTTTGAATGCAGTTCTCCATGCTATTCATGGGGAAACGATAGAAGATATTATCCATTTCACTTATAAAGAGGCAAAAAGCAAAAAAGACATTGCTGGTCTTGCACCACTATTAATACCTGCTATTGAAATGAATGATCCACAAGCAGTGGCTATATGCAATAAAGCGGCACGAGAATTAACAAAGCTTGTGGTAACTGTTGCTAGAGAACTCCAAATGGAGACAGGAGAGCTAGCTTTTTTAGGTGGCATTTTAAAACACTATCACTGCATACAAGAACAACTGAAAGAGAATTTAAGAATAAAAATGCCTCATATGAAGTTAAAAGAAGCAGAGCATGATAGCGTTGCAGGTGCAGCATTAATGGCAATAGAGAATTTAGAAATCGAATAGTGAAAGGAGATGAGATCATGGCAGATATGTTAGTTAATTTATTACAGATAGAAGATTACCAAGAAGAAGTTGACAGGCTAAAAAAAGAGGGGATAGAGATCTTTAGAGCTTTAGCACCTGATAAACATCGAATCATAGATTGGGTAAGAGAGAATTCTAGTCCTAATGCTGCTGGAGAATGCGATGTATGTTTCTCAAACCGACCGATATCCTGTTTTATAGCAGCGAAAGGAAGTAAAATCCTCGGCTATGCTTGTTATAATGCAACTGCTCCAGATTTTTTTGGACCAACTAGGGTGATAGAAGAATGTCAAGGTAAAGGTATAGGCAAAGCTTTATTATTGCGCTCAT
Organism: Vallitalea okinawensis; assembly: GCF_002964605.1. NCBI lineage: Bacteria > Bacillati > Bacillota > Clostridia > Lachnospirales > Vallitaleaceae > Vallitalea > Vallitalea okinawensis. The sequence continues at coordinate 990,842 of NZ_PQDH01000001.1, read as the reverse complement.
TAAATGCAATGAAAGCTGAAGGCTATATATACGCCATTATCGGAGGAATTGGACCAGCTAAGTTTTATGAAAAGTGCGTTAAAGCAGTCTTTATCGAAAGTTCTAAAGAGCATAGTGTTTATGAGCATTTTCTAGCTGGCATAGAGAAAAAAGAACAAGAGCTAAACGAATGAATAACTGTTTTATTATGAATGAAAATGGAAGTAACACTGAGTGTTAATTCAGTATTACTTCCATATATCTTGTAATCAACATGCTTGCTTAACAATAAACAATATCCCAATTAATCCCGAACTTATCAAATAAATTACCTATATAAGGTCCATAAGCCATCTTTGTTATGGGCGTATGAACACGACCACCTTCTTTCAAGCGATCAAAGATTCTGTGGGCTTCTTCCAGTGTATCCACTTCCACAGTTATATTATAAGCTTGTTTATTATAATCCAAGTCTTCTTGCGTGTCAGACATATAGATGTAAAAGTCTTGGATTTTCATTTCAGCGTGAAAGATCTTTCCGATCATACTTTCATTCTCTGTGGTATTTTCATCGTGGACATACCTAAAAAGTTCTTCACCATTAAAAATATCCTTATACAGATCAAGTGCTTCATTACAACGACCTTTCATGCGTAGATAGGTAGCAATTTTCATAGGATTTCCCCTTTCAATTTCTCTTATGCTTTTGAACGTATATTCTAAATATTCTTTATAATTATATTATATCTTATACGGATTATCATGTAAATGAGTACTCAACTTCTATGCTATAATAAAAGAAAAATAGGTATTAGCGAGGAGTGAAGGCATGGCGGCAAAGAAAGTATCTTCTGGTTCAAAACTAATCATGACTAATGGTGCAGCTCTTTTTATAGGGAGTATTTTTGATACAACACCTCATCAGCATCATGCTATACAAGTCGCTTTTGGTATAAATAGAAGCTTTGAATTGCACATAGAAAATGAACTGATACGATCGAGAGCAATCATGATTAATTCTGATATTGAACATCGATTAATAGGTAATGAAGATCAACAAGTTTTATTATTAGTGGAGCCAGAATCACGTTATGGTGAAATGATCAAGGATGTTATATCGAGTAAAGATAACATTTTAGATTATGATTCAATATTCCCTGAGGTATTCTATAGAGAATTAAAACAGTATGTTTCCTTAGTAACTATTCATATAAAGGACGTCCTCGATTTAATATTTAAATATATAAACCATGCATCAGTACCGGTAAGTGAGATGGATGAACGAATCATGTCAATTATAGAGTACATTGAAAAAAATCGACACAGTGATTTAACTATAAAAGAACTAGCCAATTATGCTTCTTTGTCAGAAAGTCGTTTACAACATTTGTTTAAAGAACAGATTGGAATAACCATAAAGCGTTATCTACTCTGGAAGAAGATGATGGATGGCATCAAAATCATAGCAAGCAATAATGATTTTACATTTTCAGCCCACGAAGCTGGTTTTTCTGACTCATCACATATAAGTAGAACTTGCAAGGAGATGTTTGGATTGACCTTATCTGATTTATTTAAGAGTAGCAGTTCCGTTCAAGTTTTTATAGAGGATTAATGATAACATGAGATTAGCCTAAGTTAGAGGAGGGTTATTTCATGAATCGATATTTAAAAGAAACTGAGTTATTAGATTATAATAGCAGTACTATTTTAGAACTTATTGAAGAACGGGGATGGCGTCACCAGACTAACAAAATGAAGATTAAAAATATTTACGTTTACGTTAGAGATTCTATCAAGTTCGGTTATAATGAGGACGATAATATTCCTTCTTCACAAGTATTAAGGGATGGATATGGTCAATGCAATACAAAGGGGATACTCTTTATGGCGTTGTTAAGGGCTGTAGGAATTCCTTGTCGTTTACATGGTTTTACTATCAATAAGGAACTCCAAAAAGGGGCTATTACTGGTATATGGTATGCTATTGCACCAAAGGAAATCATCCATAGTTGGGTTGAAGTTTATTTTAATGATCAGTGGTTTAATATAGAAGGCTTTATCTTGGATATTCCATATTTATCGTCACTTCAAAGAAAATTTAAGAATTGCTCTGGTGGTTTTTGCGGTTTTGGGGTTGCTACAGATAATTTCACCAATCCACAGATATTTTGGGATGAAAATGATACCTATATTCAAAAAGAAGGTATTAATAGGGACTTTGGTATTTTTGATGACCCAGATACATTTTTTACAGAACATCAGCAAAATATGAGCTTTATAAAGAAATTCATGTATCGTCATCTAATTCGCCATAGTATGAATAAAAATGTAATAGCCATACGAGGATTATAGAAAGGCTCAATTAAAAGAGCTATTAGTCTAAAGAGTTAAACTAATAGCTCTTTTAAATATCATTGATTAAAGATACCACTCTTTATAATCTCTAACTTTATATTAAAGTTATTTAATGATTCATCTACTGTTTTAGATTGATTCAACACTTCAATAATGGCTGTTTTCATTGTATGCGACATTAGATCCATAAAAGCATTCCTTTGTTCTTCTGAAATATTTGCTAGATTAGATTTTTCTAATAACTCTTTAACTAGAGGATTAGTTTTTAAATCATTTTCTACTTGCTTATCAAGAAGCATTAATGCAATTGGGCTTTTAGCAGTATTATGGAGAATTTTTGCTTTATCTGATAAATCATCAGGATGAACGTCAATTACATCTAATTGTTTTTTTGCAATAGTACTAATGAATTCAAAAATATTCATAGGTGCTGATTGTATACGCTTCATTTCAGCTCTTCTTATATTGCTTACAATATATAAGAATAAATCTTCTTTATCCTCAAAATATTGATAAAAGCTCCCCCTGGCAATTGAGGCAGAATTAACAATATTTCTTATAGATACCTCTTCAAATGGAACACGGCAAAATTCTTCAATACCTGCCTCGTAGACCCGCTTTTGTTTGGCGCTATCGAGTTTAAAAAAAGTTTCGCTTGGCATACTTATCTCCTTAAACCTTATTTAGAAGTTTTAGCTTTAGTAAACTTCTCCTTTAACTTATTATAACCTATTTTGCTGTTGGAGAAAGGACAAACTTTTATGCAAACCCCACATCCACCAGTTTTACAGAAATATGGATAGCATTTTTCACGATCAATACAGGCAATACGATCAGGTACATCACTAGCGTGCTTTATATATGTCTTCTTATCACTATAAATAGCACCAGCAGGACACTTCCTTTCACACTGATGACATTGATCACAAAAATTTTGTACCCAATCATGATGATGATTATCGGTAAAAGGAAAGAGTGGGGTATCGATAAAGACAGTTGAAATCCTCAGCCTAGTTCCAAATTGTGGTGTTATCAATAGACCACTATGACCTATTCTACCCAATCCGGCTTTTTCTGCAAGAGGTGTTGTATCTACAATACCTCCCATTGGATGACTGGCAATGCATTTGATGTTAAACTCTTTTTTTAACCAATTCGCTAGATCATTAGTTGCTTTTCCTAGAGTATTATAAACACGCATGACCTCATAATTAGCTTCAATTTTAGGTGCTTTATTTATTAAGTCTTCATTCATCTCTTGAATACAAACAAGAGCATATCTAAATAATAGGGCTTTACCTTTAAAGATATATTCAGAAGGTACTTCTGTAAAACCAATAACAACTTGATGATTCTCCCACGCATAATCTTTAATTTTATTCCAGATGGCGTTATTAGGAAAATTCTTCATATGATCTTGACCTGTAGGTGAAACAGAACCTAATGACTCAAGTTCTTTCACATAGTTCTCAGCATCACTAAAGTTTTTCTTCATTCCTGACATGATACCAATTATGTTGGGAGCCATTTCTTTTAATGTTTTTAATCCAGATACGATTCCATCTTTCTTTATGTTACCCCTTGGTCCTTGAGCGGGGGTACCTTGGCAATTATTTCTATAAGATTCAGAATTGAAATATGAAAAACCTTGTTCTACTGCGTATTCATGTTCATTAACAATTTGATCAGGATATTGTTTAATTCTTTCCATATGTCGAATTTCAAGTTTACTATCTCTCATTGATGTCTTCACCTCTTTATGACACGTGTCATTTTATATTATCATTATAATGACACGTGTCATATTTGTCAATGATTTTTCCTAATTACTTATAAAGATTGATGAGAATAGAAATATATGTTATTATTTTTTTGGAAATATTTAGACAAGTGTCAGCTCATAATAGTTAAGTAGATGCATTATTATTTTTAAATCAGAGATGGAGAGAGGTTAATTATGCAAGGAGAAAAAACAGCACTCATTGTAGAAGGCGGTGCCATGCGAGGTATATTTGCAGCAGGGGTTTTAGACAGTTTTCTAGAAAATAATTTTGATCCCTTTGATATGTATATAGGTGTTTCAGCAGGTGCATTAAATCTTTCATCTTACTTAGCAAATATGCATGGGAGAAATTACAATATCTTCATGAATTATACTGCCAACAAAAATTGTATGAGTATAAGTAAATTTCTAAAAGGCGGACATTTTCTTGACTTAGATTGGCTTTGGGAACGTACAATTGAAGAATGTCGATTAGATTTAAATCGGATCTTTAAGGATGATCCAGAATATTTGATTGGGATCACTGATTGTGATACTGGTACAATTAAATACGTTATACCTGATAAAGACAATCTTGAAGGATATTTAAAAGCTTCAAGTGCTATGCCTATAGTCTACAGAAATGATCTTTGCTTTAATGGTGTGAGATATATTGATGGTGGATTAGCTGAACCTATCCCAGTGATAGAAGCTCATAAAAGAGGTGCAACAAAGATAATTGTCATACGCTCCAAACCACCTCATTATAAGATGAAACCAGCGAGTAAGGTCACTAAATGGGTCTTTAGAAAAATGCCTAACGTTAAGCTAGCTATAGACCAAAGAAAAGAGCGCTACCAGAAAGCAATTGAGTTTATTGCTTCACCACCAGAGAATGTTAAGGTATACGATATCTATCCAAGCTCTGATTTTGCAGTATCACGATTTACTAAAGATAGGAAGTTACTAGAGCAAGGTTATCGTATTGGATTAGAAGAAGGAAAGAGATTATTGGAAAGTTGGGAGTAATTAATACTCCCTTTTTTTAAATTCATTTTCTATAATGCTCATAACAATAGCATCATGATATTGATGATCAAAATAGAGATAGTCTCTTAGAACCCCCTCTTTTTTAAAACCTATGCTTTCATAGACATGAATAGCTCTTTCGTTAAAAGAATAAACCTGTAATTCAATCCTATGTAGATTGTACATACCAAACCCGAAATCAAGTGCTAATAACAGGGCTTCTGTACCAAATTTTTTATTATAGTTTTTTTCTTGAAAGATTGCGATTCTTGTGCTGGCACATCTGTTTTTCGAGTCTATATTATTAATAACAACCTCACCAACAATCTCATCATTTTCCTTATTCACGATAAAGAAGTCAACTCTTGAATGATCACTGCAAATATCGCTGATATAATTAGTTACCCCAACTTTGGTAATAGGTATTTTACTACCAGTATATTTACAATTGTCAAAGCTAGCCTGACCTAATAATTCATAATATAGGTCTAAATGCTGTTCTTCTATTGGAATTAAAAAAACGTTTTTTGATTCTAAAAATCTTAATTTTTCATTGAGTTGATTCATTTTAACCTCCATCAATTAAAGTAAGTAATCTATAAATATAATTCTAATAATCTATATCCATAATTTAAAGGTAAAGAATGCTACGGTATAGTTCTTTATAAATAAAAAAGGCACTCCCTCTAGAAGATTATCATTTTCAAGAGGAGCACCTATGCTTTAGATTAAAGATCTTTAGCTAGTATTCAGTTGATCTCATAAGGTTTTAAAATAAATGCAATTTTTGATATTGAATGATCAAAAACTTCTTCTTCAGAAATATTATCTACTAGAATAAAGGTGATAAATAGCAGAGTTCTTTGAAGACCATAAAAGTGGATCAATTCCTAAAATAGGAAAAGTTAATGACAAAATAAAAATGATCTATTAAGAAGTTTATTTTCTGAAAGATATAAACAAGGGCAATTCCCCTAGAGAGGATTTAATATCTAGGAGGTAGTTGCCCTATAAACTTATTCACTTTTGGTATATATTATTTTTTTAATACTATCCACTGATAGAAAATACTCTTTAGACAGGTTCGCTATTGTATTTCCATTGCTATACTTATTACGAATAGCTTCATTTCGATTATTGAGATATTCTCGGCTACCTGACTTTTCTCCCCAACCCTTTCGCTTTTCGGCTTGAGAAGGTATATAGACATAGCCTCCTTGAATATATCCTTGAATTTCTTTGATTAAATGATCGGGTAAGATCTTTTTTGCATTGATATAATTCATTTAAAACTCCGCTCCTTAAAATTGTATTGGATTATTAAGGAAACAAAGTCTGTTTATATGTTATCTAATTAAAAGGCGATATTACTACTATATACCCCTACACAACTATCGCCATTGTAGTATCTACAGACTTTGCGTAGAGTTTTATTTCTTTTAAAAGCTTTAATCTTATTATTCATTTTTAACACTCCTTATTATTATGATTATATGAAAAAGGTATGAGTGTGTCAATTAAAACATCCTACCTCAAATAGGGCGTAGAGTAATTTAATAAAACTATCCTTTGGAGGAGTATTTTCATTTAGATTAGTAGAAAATAAGATTTATAAATAATCATGCTACAAAAGAGGAGCAGTTAATATGGATATATACATTACAATTGGATTTAGAGTAGTAACAATAATGCTTGTATTATTAATTTCTGCACTTATTATTTCAGGGAGGCGTACTATTGGTGAACTACCTGTTTTTGATTTATTGACAATTATAGTAATAGGATCAATTACTGGGGCTGATATTGCTGAACCCGACCTTCCTCATTTCCATATTATTTTTGCTATTGTTATGACTTTTTTATTCCAAAGAATTATGAACGTTTTTTATTTGAAATCAAAGACTTTTAGAAAATTAACATCATTTCAACCAATTATTGTTGTTCAAGACGGTAAGATGGTTTATGAGAATATAAAGAGCATTAAGTACTCCATTGATGAAGTCCTTACTCTATTAAGACAAAATAATGTTTTTGATATTAATGAAGTGAGATACGCTATCTTAGAACCCGATGGGGAACTGTCTATATTAAAAAAAAGTTTTGCTCAACCTCTAGTGAAAAAAGATACAGACTGTCAAATTGAACAAGAGGAACTAACCTATACCGTTATTCTAGACGGTAAATTAGAAAATAAAAATTTAAAAGTTATTGGCATAAACAAAGATGAAATGCTTAAATTAGTGAAGAAGGAAGGCTATAATGACTATGGCGAGATATTCTTTGCTTCAATGGATAAAAAGAAGAATATCTATATTTCACCCTATAATTTTAAATCTGACGAAATTTAATAAAGTCTTACATTAAAGAATAATCAAAGAATCTTGAATACCAGCGTCTTCAAGATCCTTTGATTTTCGGTCAATATTGGCTTAATTCATAGCATCAAATCGATATAACGGTACATCACCATGTTCTGGAATTATGAAAAATGTTTGATTATCATTTAAAAATCCAGCTGCTTCACTTCGTACAGGAATAGCAACTTTCTTTGGTAATCTACTAAATGCATTTGACCAATCTTCATTTACGTCTCGCTCATAGATATAAGCATTTGTGTAAGTTAGGACAATTGCTTTTTTACCATCTGCGGATATATCAAAGGATGTTGTTTTACCATTGTTTACACCTTTTGGATAATGAGTAATCGTCTCAAATATATCTGGTTGAGGGACTGTCGTAATTTCTGTTACAAATTTTGCTTCAACAAGATCATCAGTTACCTCACTAGATACTTCTGGTAATGGAATACTATATAGTCGATGTGGTACATCATATTTACTTATGAAAAGAATTTCATTACTTGTTTCATCAATCGCCATCGACTCACAATTTCTAGGACCATCTTCATATTGAAACCTCATATGCCAAGCAAGATCAATGTTTGTCTCACCTTGCCCTGGCACAACTTCTGGTTCAACAACTCCATACAAATTATAGTATTGTCTCCCCCCCTCATTGTCACCAACATCTGCAATAACAATGTATGGTATATCATCAATCTCATATGATGCCATTGCTTCCCAGTCATTCATGGTTACGCCATCAATTCTAAATGAACCCATATCTTCACCATCAAGTCCAACTGCATATAGTAATTCTTCATTATTACTGTCATTATGAACCCAGAATAAATCATCTCTGCGATGTGAACGGCTAATACCACTTGCTTCAACTATAGTATCATTTTCAATTCTACCCAGTAATTTAGCCTCTTGATATGAAGCTTCCTCCAATAATGTTGCATCTACCGTTTGCTGCGGAGGAATAACAAATTGCATAACACCGAATGTTGAAAATACAAATATCCCGATTACAACAGTATGAAAAATCATACTCACTGGATGTTTTTTTAAATTTTTTACTATTCTCTTTAATGAATCGTCATATGGCATCAAGACAACCATTAAAGCAACTACCCACAATAATCCAAAAGAAATTAATCCACACCAACTAAGAACCTTAATTAATCCACTTCTTGAATGGTTTCTCTTTTGAGCAATCTGATTTGGCATGTTAATGAATTTTATTACCAAATACAATCCTGTAATTAATAAACTTGCAAATAATAAATTTGCAACATCACTTAATAACATATCTAACCTCCATTACATTTAATAATTCTTTCATACAAAACCTCCTAACTCAATTCTAGTTGAGTTAGGAGGTTTTGTACTTAAATCTTTATAAGTTGCCATATACACCATTTGAGATGCATTTACTCTAGATGAGTTGTGTTCATCTTTATAATATCCAACTGTTTGTTTACTTGATCATGATTATGTTTATAGACTTGATAATTAACTTGATCCAAGATTATTCCACTAATAATCGTTAACGCAACTACGTATAAATGATAGCCATTAAACTGTCCAGTAATGTATCTAAGCAATAACATAAATAGTACACTAACTGGAATTGTAATCAACAAACGTCCAAATAGTCTAATCTTTTTTCTCGTTAACATGTAATAGTATAATCTTTCAATTACTGTACCTAGAAGAATAACAAAAATGATGATTGATAAAAATCTAGGGAGTCGATGAGGCATTAAATAAAAAAGATTAATTAAGTATATAAAAATACCAACCAATAGGTACTTGAATAACATTTCTTTTCTCATATTGTCCTCCTATAAGCCTAGCATGGCTTTAAAGCCACGATAATATGTTCTAGTTACATCAATTTCGTCACCATTAATCATCTTTAAAATATACTTTGACCCAATCCATGGTATGATTTCTTCAATCTTTAAAATATTGATGATATAAGACTTGTTGACACGAATAAAGGAATGTTGAAATAACATACTCTCTAACTCATAAAGTTTCTTTTCCACTTTGTAACGACCCTCTCTAGTTATACAAAAAACATCATTACCAATCGCTTCGAAAAAGACTATCTCAGATCTTTTTATTACCGAAATACTGTCATGAACTTTACCAGAAAAGTATTCTCTATGATACATATCCCTCTCACTTAGAATAAGATTCGCCTGTTCATCTATAGTTATTTGATGTTGTTTCAACGTTTCTGTCAACACAGCTCTTGATTTTTCATTACAAATCAATTTCACTTTCATTATACACACCACCTGGAACCATTATACGATAGATTAATTTGATTCAGCAACATTATTTTGTTATCAAGTAAACTAGATAGTTATTATCACATGAAATCGATTTTAAAATACTAAGATTATTAAAAGAAAACTTATTAAATCATATACAATCAAAGTAGATGCCAATAAACAAGGACTTATTATAGCATTTGTAACATTGTATATAAAAGGAAATGATCACTATCGCTTAAAACAATTTGCAAACGAATATGAGGAAATAAAAGAGGCTTATAGAGTTAGTGGTGATGCTTGTTATAAATGGAAGTTAAAGTTTTGAGTCATGATCGACTCATGAAATATGCGACCAGGTTCTTAAATATGAAAATTATAATGCAAATATAGTAGTAGTTGATATTATAAAAGGATAAATAGAAACTGCCGCTACCAAATACTTAAAACAGTACTCTAAGCAACGGCAGTTTTAAACATTAATATGGTAATGAGATGTGGCTTAATTTCACGAAGTTAGGAAATTATTGTACAATTACTATACACATATATATGTAGAATTATACTTATAGGTTATTGACTGACATGCTTTTCTTATAATATTTTGTAAAGGAATATATTTCTTCTTTCAGTGGATTCTTTCTATCCCTTATGATGATGAACATCATATAAGCGAATACGCCTACATTAAATATAAATGCTATAATACTTATGGTCATCAAGCCACTTACGTTATATGCAGGCAGTATTTGAAATAGCTCATTTTGTTGATAATCAATGGACAAAGAGAACATGGCATAAAAGGATAGAATTTGAGCTCTGTGCTGAAGCCACACCCCTCTTTTAAATATATATTCTGCAATGAGTGCAGCTAATAAGATACCAAACCCAGCATACATTGACCGTGTTGAAATACAATTGTAAACATAAGCAAGATTCCATAATGTATAACCGATAATATACATCCAGGTCATATCTGGCCAAACCATATCTCTTGATTGATCTCGTGATACTTTGATACCTACAAATCCTGTTAAGGTCACAATACATAGAATTCCTGCTACTGCATTCAGAATATTCCAGACGCCACCTTGGATAAGGATTCCTCCCGCATCGACTTCCAATATTTTATAGGTTGCAAATACTTCAAATTCTCTATATACCGCTTCTGCAATGTTCAGTGATAAAATGGTTACAGGAAATATAGCAGCAAATTTTCTTTTGCCCAGTCTGGTGAATCGGATTAGCAAAAAGCCGTAAACACCTATTAATGCAGATACGACCTTAACCCAACCAAACCATGTTCTTCCCGTTGGTGAACCCAGTACACCAATGAATACCAATACTGCCAATACTACAGGGAGGACACAGTACACCGCTATGGATAGTACTTTTGATCTTCTGGTAACCTCATTTACTCCTAACAATACGGCTACAAATAAAATAAATATAACAACACTACCTACTGTTAAACCTTCAGGTACTAACCCCATGATAAAACCTCCTTTTTCAAACCCCTCTTATTGATTAAGCACGTCGTAATTTTGTTAACATGCTACAATTTCTTTGATGTTAAATTCTTGTCCTGAGATTAACTCATAATCATCCCCACGACATTCAGGACAGATTTTTCGATGTTCTATGATATTATAGACTTCATTGCAAGTTTTACATTTTGCATTGGCTGGAAGGACAATGATCTCCAACTTTGTGTCTTCATAGGCAGTTTCACTAACTGCTGCTGGATAGCATTCTTCAAGAAATCTAGGAATAGCCTGAGATAATTGTCCAACCTCCAATACGATTTTATCGACTTTTATTAGTTGATTTTCCTGTACGAAGCGATCAACGATGTTAATAACTTCGTAAACGATACCTAATTCATGCATGACACGATACCTCAATTTCTTTGGATTATATCATCTTGTTTCTGTAAAAGGATTGATTTTGTTGACCATAATTTTGACTTTTCTACCTACAGCTTTCTTGATGACAGCCTTCGGCAAGTTTTCAATTTCAAAGCCTTTTACATCATGAACTTTTTCAAGCTTTATCGCATCAAATTTACACTTCAGTGTACATGCACCACATCCAACACATAAGTATTCATCCGTTTTAGTGGCACCACAACCTAGGCATCTTGCGGTTTCTTTCTTAATTTGTTCTTCAGTTAAGATACCTCTTAAGTCCTTAAAAGTTGTTCTTGATACATTACCATCTACATGACCAATTCTTTGTCTTACGGCACCATCATATCCTTGGGGTTCAGCTAGGTTATCTTTATCAAAAACCTTATAAGAATGTGTATCTCTACCAAATATCAGTGACTGACCTTTTTGCACAAATCTGTGAATAGAGACGGCAGCCTCTTTACCTGCTGCTATGGCATCAATGGCAAGTCTTGGACCACTGGCGACATCTCCACCTGCAAAAATATCAGTTTTTGAACTTTGAAGTGTAACGGTATTAACGTCAATGGTATTCCGATTGGTTAGTTTTACATCTTCACCTTCTAGCAGATTTCCGTAATTGAAAGTTTGACCTACTGATAATAACACATAGTCACATGTAATGATTTTCTTATCTGTTTCATCAAACTGTGGATTGAATTTGCCATCAGTATCGAATACTGAAAGACAACGTTTGAATTCAACACCTGTGACCTGACCTTTTTCTGTTATAATCCTTGTTGGACCCCAGGAATTGTTGATGATCACATCTTCCTCTAATGCCTCTTTGACTTCCTCAGCATGAGCAGGCATATTCTCTCTTGCTTCCAAGCAATAAATATCTGTTTGTACAACACTCTTTAGCCTAGCAGCAGATCTGGCAACATCAATAGCAACGTTACCTCCACCGATGACAGCTACTTTACCTTCCACCTTGGTTGCTTCTGATAAGTTAATTGTTCGAAGAAAATCCACTCCGCTTATTACTTCACTGGCATCTTCGCCTTCTAGCCCTAGTTTTCTACCTGACCCGGCACCTATAGCAACATAGAATGCATTAAAACCTTTGTCTCTAAGTTCCCTAATGGACACATCTTTTCCAACTTCAACACCAGTTTTGAACTTAACACCCATTTCCCTTAGTACATCAATTTCTGCTTCTATCACATCTTTTTCCAGTCTATAGGATGGTATTCCAAATGCTAACATGCCACCTGGTTTATTTTCTTTTTCGAATACGGTGACATCGTACCCATCAATGGACAGATCATATGCACATGTTAACCCAGATGGACCTCCTCCGATAATGGCAATCTTTTTGTCACTGTAGTCATGCCTTTTTCTCGGTATGTAACGAATATTTTGGTTTAAATCCTGTTCTGCGATAAACTTCTTGATATCATCAACGGCAACTGCTTCATCAATATCACCACGAGTACAGTCTTCCTCACATAATCTTGGGCAAACACGTCCACAAACTGCTGGAAGTGGATTATGCTTTTTAATCAATTCTAAGGCTTCCGTATATTTGCCTTGAGAAGCTAGCTTAACATAACCTTGTACAGGAATGTGTGCAGGGCAATTGGTAATACATGGGGCTGTTCCAGAGTCTAAAGTATTCTTTCTGTTAACTCTGTAATCCCTGTTCCATCTATCTTCTGACCACTCTGTATTTCTAGGTGTTACTTTAATTATCTTTTCATCGATTGGTTCTTTGGAGCATAGTTTTTGTCCAAGTCTTAAAGCATTTGTTGGACAAACATCTACGCACTCGCCACAAGCAACACATTTAGACTCATCTACGACTGATTTATAATTGGATCTTACAATATCATTATTGACATACTCATTGGCAAGTCTCATAGCATAGCAACCACATCCACAGCAGTTACAAATGGCATGGGTGTGTCCCGGCTCATCTAAATTTGGAATAGAGTGCATCAAACCATTATCTTCAGCTCTTTTTATAATCTCAAAAGCTTCATCTCTAGTGATTTCCCGTCCACGTCCTGTTTTGATGTAGTACTCAGCAGCATGACCTAATTGAATACACATTTCTTCTTTTAAGTGGCCGCAACCTTCTCCCATCTCTTCACGAGAGGTTCTACAGGAACAATCAGATACAGAAAAAACATTAGCTTCGTTTAAATGTTTTGACAATTCTTCATAGGTAGCTTTTCTCGAATTTCCATCAATAGACCTTTCAATAGGCAGTACACGCATGGGACCTGCACCAACGGGCATGATGCCAGCTGCCATAGGACCTCTTTTACTTCCAAAATAGTAGAAGGCTTCAGCCACTTCTGGATGTTTGGCAACCAGTTCTTTGTTGTTATTAATCATTTCCAAGTGACCTGGGACAAAGATATCTTGCCAATACATATCGACTCCTTCGATTGTATTAACAAAGGCAACACCAGCCCAAGCGATATAATCCAATGCTTCTTTTACCTTATCGTATGGCTCACCTGATGTGTTGACAACATCTTCTGCACTCAGTTTTTGACGGAATTCCAAATGCAATGCAATTTTCGCTTGATATTCATTAAGTATAGGAGCAAGTGCATAGTATTCAGGACCAAAAGGAATTGCCTCCCTGCCCGTTCCAGCCTTTGTTCTTCCGATTTTGTTTGCAAGATCTAGGATTTCTTGTCTGTACTCTCTACCATCCACATCTCCCCAAGTTAAAGCAAAATTAAAACGTTGTGACTTATTAAAATTAGTTTTTCCTTTCTTTTTCCCCATTGATTTACCCCCATTTTTTTAGCTCTTCTCTTATCCAATCTGCCCACTCTCCAACACCTTCGCCAGTTTTAGCTGAGATAGGAAAAATCACAATATCTTTGTTGAGTTTTCTTACTCTTTCTTCAAGTAAATCCATTCTGAAATCAAAGTGTTCCATAGCATCGATTTTATTGACGATTAGTACATCCACTTTTCCAAAGATTTTAGGATATTTTAAAGGTTTATCATCGCCTTCTGGAACACTTAATATGGCTACATTTTTCATTGCTCCAGTATCATATCCTGCTGGACAGATTAAATTACCGATGTTTTCTAAAAAAACAAGATCTAATTCTTCTACACCTAATTCATGAATACCTTGTTTTGTCATCGTAGCGTCTAGATGGCACAATCCCCCTGTGTGCAATTGAATAGCTTTTGCTCCTGCTTCTTGAACAGCTTTAGCATCCACATCTGAGTCCACATCCGCTTCCATAACACCTATTTTCATCTCATCCTTTAATGCTTTAATCGTACTCACAAGTGTCGTTGTCTTTCCACTGCCTGGTGATGACATGATATTAATGAGATAAGTATCTAATTTCTTCAAGTCATTTCTTGTCGTTTCAGCAACTTTTGCATTATCTTCGTGGATATTTTTTTTGATTGTAAAAACTTTTAATTCATTCATTTTAGACCTCCACCAACTGATTATATCTTGATTATAGCAAGAGATAAAAGCCTCAACAATGACGATGTTTTTTGCGAATTTTTAAGGCATTTACTTTGCCGAAGTGTTTACATATCATAAATGATTGTAATCTCTAAATAATCAGATTAATTTTGACATTTTTATATGAACAAATTGTAAACAGAATACCAAACTAAATTTTTTTATAATCAGCATTTGATAGTTGGATTCGTTTTTAGTTATTATTTTAATGATTGAAAGAACACATTTAGGATGGTAAAATGTAATTGTATATTTTCTCTATAAAAATATACAATTCTCAAATAATGGTGATTGTTATGCACAAAAATCTTAAGTTTAATATCCTATCAGAAGGCCAAATTAATGGAGTAAGTGCGACTTGTCGAAAATATAATATTTCAAGAACCATTTATTATCGTTGGTTAAAAAGATATAAAGCTGGAGGTATTGACGGTTTAGACGATATTAAGAAAGATTTTGTACCTATAAATAAAACAAGCACTAAGATAGAGAATGCATTGCTTAATCTATTTAAGACATATCCGCGTTATGGACCTAAGGCGATTAAGTATCTGTTGGAAGAAATAGGATATAACATCAGTGAATCAGCAGTTTTTAATGTTATGAAAAGACATAATCTAACGAATAAGGAGAGTAGAATTAGATTCGCAAAAAAGAAGGAGAGTAATATTACTAATATTCTTCCGCCTTTAAGTGAGCTAAATAGCGGAGAATGCTGGCTATTATGGACAACGTATTATGGGAATTTTGAAAACGTTGGTAACATCTATGAATATACTATATTAGATGTGAAGAGTAGGATAGCATGTTCTAGACTGTATCAAGATATGTCCTTTGATAATTTTGAAAATCTGTTAACTGCTGTAGCAATACCAGTGGCACAAACGCTGAACTTTACTATAAAATATTTATGTTTTTTTCAAGATTCAAAGATCATAAAACAAAGCAGAAACATCATGAATTCAATGATAAGTAAAATTGTTCAAGATAATGGACTTGATGTAAAAATACATATTCTAAATTCCAATGATGCCATGGGAGAAATCGATGGATTAAGAAAGCAATATACAGAAAGTTGCCTAACATTTCTGATGCCACTTATTTATGAAGGTTTGTCATTTAATGATCTTAAAATCCGATTTCAAAAAAACATACGAGCATACAATATAAGCAACAAAGTAACATACGAAAATGAGATATGTTCTCCTATTGAATACTATAATAAATTATCGGATAATCAGCTTATTTTGCCTTTATGGGCATATATTGATAGGCAGTACTAGAGGGGGTTTTATGAAAGTAGCCATTATTGGAGCGGGTTTTAGCGGCATGCTTGCAGCCTATTTATTAGAAAAAGAAGGAATAGAGGTTACAGTTTATGAAAAACAGGAACATATAGGTGGTCATTGTAGAACATTTGCAAGTAAAGATGTATACACTGAGCTTGGAACAGTTTTCTCCTTCACTCAGCAAATCAAAGAATTATTAATTGAACTGCAAGTTGACTATACAGAACGTTTCACTTACAGAAACTTTGTTGATGAAAATTTTAATAATGTAGAACACATGTCTAGAGAAGATGTGATTTTACTAATGAAAGAAATGACTAAACTTCAAAAGATTTTAGAAAAATATTCTACATCACTTCATACAGTTAATTACAGCTATATTCATGAAGATTTACTGATTCCATTAAGCAAATTTCTCAGAAAACATGATCTAAAGATTATATCTCAAGTCATAGCACCTCACCTTTCATCCTATGGATTTGGAAATATATGTAGTACACAGGCTTATTATGCATTTAAGGTATTTAGCGTAGATACCATATACTCTTTTATTCGAGGAGATAAGCTTTTGTTCATTAACAGAGGCACCTCAGAGCTCATTAAAAAGTTTAGTCAAAACATAACGGATATAAGATATTCTATAGAAGTTAATAATGTAGAAGTCGTTGGTAACAAAGTAAAAGTAGAAACAACCTTTGGTTCTGACCATTACGACAAAGTACTTATTACTACAAAACTGCCTAGAGACGTCATTAAGGATGATTTATATAATCAATTAATGAAAAAAATTGATACAAATCCATTTATCACATGTGCCTACGAAGTAAGCAACAAAAACTTAGTAACAACATACTATAAAGCCAACCTGGGTAAAAAAGATAAAATACAGTTTTTCCATACTTTTAAACAAAACAATAGAACCATACTTGTTGCTTATGCGTATGGAACCGTCCAAAGGGATTTAGTCACAGGCATAACAGATGATATTCAAAGATCAGGAATTCATGTAAAACATTTGATAACAGCTAAACAATGGTACATATTTCCTCACTTAAAGGAACGTCATCTGACACAAAATTTTTATAAGGACATTAATGAAAGACAAAAGATTAGTAATATTTGCTTAATCGGTTCGCTGGTATCTGAACCTGCAATAGCCAATTTATATCTATCAGTTAAGAATTCTGTTAGTGACATATTAGAGGATTGCAATACTAAATGATTAATGTTTTATCTTCCAAACAACATTGTCATATCGGTACAACTGTTATCATTAATTGGAGGTGTTTTATGGAAGTAGTTTATTTTGCAGGTGGATGCCTTTGGGGTGTACAAGCATTCAGCAAGACTTTGCCTGGGGTAGCTACTACAGAAGCAGGAAGAGCAAATGGAAAAACAAACACACTGGAGAGTGAATATGATGGTTATGCGGAGTGTGTTAAAACTGAATTTGATCCAAGTATAGTAGCCATTGAACAACTCATGGATTATTTCTTTGAAATAATCGATCCCTATAGTTTAAATAGGCAGGGAGAAGATATTGGTGAAAAATACCGTACTGGTGTATACAGTAACAATCCAAAACATTTAGAGGAAGCAAAGGTATATATTAATAAAAGGAGGGATTGTGATAGAATTGCTGTAGAGGTGTTACCTCTAACAAACTATGTGAAAAGTGCTGAAGAACACCAAGATAGATTGGCTAAATTCCCAAACGATTACTGTCATATCCCTAAAAAGAAATTAGAAAAATATAAGAATATGAATAACGATAACTTAGAACCGAATTAATATACATTGTTAGAGGTTGATGAAAGGTGCTGTCTCATAAGTTGAGACAGCACCTTTTGTTTTGTAATGAATTCTTTCTTCTAAAGATAGCTTCAAGTGGATGAGAACATAGCTACAAAAAAAGATAAAAAACTATTTAAAACTGTTTTGGTTTTATAGTATAATGAAATATAATAATTAGCAATTAAATAAAACCAAAAGGAGATGTAAAATGAATAAACTAAAAGTCGGGGTAGTTGGATTAGGTAAGCTGGGATATTTACATGCAAAGAACGTATCAAGGAACATACATAATGCAAAATTGGTAGCTGTATGTAACAGAAGTCAAGAATCATTAGATAAAGCTAAATGGGAACTTGGTGTGGAACGCGTCTATCGAGATTATGAAAAAATGATAACAGATGGATGTATTGAAGCTGTATGCATTGTATCTCCAAGTACATTTCATTATGACCATATTGAGATCGCAGTTAAACACAATATACCAATATTCTGCGAAAAACCACTTGGAACGAGCTTATCACAAATCTATAAGATTCAGAACATTTTATCTGAGAATGAATATGAAAGACCTTTTATGTTAGGATTTATGAGACGATTTGACCCATCCTACACAGATGCTAAACGACTCATTGATGAAGGGGCAATTGGTAAGCCTTTTATGGTACGGTGTTATGGCTTGGACCCTATAAAATATGTTAAGACTGCAGTACCTTTCTCCCAAAGTAGTGGAGGTCTCTTTTTGGATATGATGATTCATGATATAGATTTAGCGAGATGGTTTATGAATGATGAGGTTAATAGTATTTATGCGGCTGGTGACTGTTTTGTTGAAGAAGGATTTAGAAGATATGATGATATCGATAATGGGACAGCCCTGATGCGGTTTCGCAATGGTGGAATGGCATTGTTCTTTACAAGCCGTACTTGTTTTCATGGGTATCATATAGAAACAGAGATTGTAGGAACAAAGGGAAGCTTAAGAGTAGGTAGTAATCCAAATAAGAATGAAGTGGTTTTATACAATGAATTAGGTGCTACCCTAGGATTTAAAGATTATTTCATGGATCGTTTTCAAGATGCTTATTGTAATGAATTGCAGGAGTTTGTTAATTGTGTCATTGATCAAAGGGACCCAAGTGTTGGAGTATTAGATGGTGTTAAATCTACTGAAATCGCATATGGTTGTATTCAATCATATCGAGAAGATAAACTGGTAAGATTGTAATAATCAAAGAACTAACAATCTCGTAATGAGATTTTTAGTTCTTTTTTAGTTTCAAATGTTATTATGATGTCTTTAGAATAGATAGATTCGGATACAGTAAATGTGTAAGAGAGTGAAAGATTTCATAAGAATGTGAAATTTAAGCTGATAACTGTTGGTGCTATACTTGATTTAGAGTTGAAGAAAGGAAGAGAGGTAAGAGGATGGCACAAAATAATTCTTTGACGAAAAGTTTGAAGAAACACTATGTACACATACTTATGCTATTACCTGGATTAATAGTTGTTCTATTATTTTGTTATGGTCCTATGTATGGGGTTCTAATTGCTTTTAAAGATTATAAGATGACAAAAGGTATTTTAGGTAGTGATTGGGTAGGTCTTAAGTATTTTATGCAAATGTTTAAGAGACCACAGTTTATAAATGTATTATGGAATACGATTATCATAAGTTTTTCAAAACTTTTATTTGGTTTTCCTGTACCTGTAATATTTGCCTTGTTGCTCAATGAGATTAAGGGGATGAAATTTAAGAAAGTTATCCAAACAGTTAGTTATTTACCACATTTCGTATCATGGGTTGTATTAGGTGGTATTTTTATTAACCTTTTAAGTTTAACAGGTCCAGTAAATGAAATTCGACAGTTAATTGGATTAGAGCCTATTATTTATATGGCTAGAGAAGAACATTTCAGAAGTATCTTAATTATTACATCTATTTGGAAATCTTTTGGATGGGGATCTATAATTTATTTTGCAGCCTTATCAGGTGTAGACCCATCACTTTATGAAGCAGCAACTATTGATGGGGCTAATCGATTCCAAAAGGCATGGTACATATCAATTCCGTGTATTTCATCTGTTGTGATTATAATGTTAATACTTAACATGGGTAATATTCTTAACGCAGGTTTTGATCAAGTATTTAATATGTATAATCCAAGCGTTTATTCTGTTTCAGATATCATTGATACTTATGTTTATCGAGTAGGCTTAGAGAAGATGCAATATAGTTTTTCTACAGCAGTTAATTTGTTTAAGTCTATAATCGCATTAGGTATGGTGCTGACTGTCAATAGAATTGCTAAATTTGTTGATGAAGAACATACGTTGTGGTAGGGGGGGATAGGATGAAGAAGAAGTTACAAACTTTTGATTATTTTAATATTGTGTTTATGATTTTACTTGCATTTGTTACATTATATCCATTTTGGAATCAGGTAGTTGTATCACTTTCATCAGCAGAAGCCCTCGCTGCTAGTAAGCTATTGCTCTGGCCTAAAGAATTGACACTAGCAAGCTATAAACTAGCTTTTGAGTATAAGCTTTTATGGTCAGGTTACAGAAACACAATTATCAGAACTGTTATGGGAGTTGTAATTGGTGTATCTTTAACAGCATTGGTAGCTTACCCACTATCTAAAAAGGACCTTCCTTTTAAAAGAGTTTTAACAGGGTTATTTCTATTCACGATGATATTTAATGGTGGTTTAATTCCCACATATATGCTGATTAAGAAGCTAAATCTTATGGATACATATTGGGCATTGGTTTTACCCACTGCTGTTTCTGCTTTTAACGTTCTTATCATGAGAAACTTCTTTATGCAAATTCCTATAAGCATGGAGGAATCAGCTCATATTGATGGAGCAGGTCCATTTGGGATTTTTTGGAGTATTATACTTCCTTTATCAAAACCAGTGTTAGCAACCGTAACATTATGGATTTTGGTATCTCATTGGAATGATTGGTTTGCTCCCTATTTATATATTCGAGATACGAATAAACAGGTCTTGCAAACAGTATTGCGTAAAATAGTTATCGAAAACAATGAATCTGAACTCAATATGATTAAGAAAACAGGGTCATTGAGAAAAGAAGACATTTTTTCAGGAGAACAGCTTGAAGCTACAATGACCATGCTAGCTATTTTACCCATGATGATTTTCTATCCATTTATTCAAAAATATTTTGTTAAAGGTGTTTTTGTAGGTTCAGTAAAAGGTTAATCCTTTATTGATAAACAATCATATAATTATGGAGGTGCAGTATGAAAAAATTATTTGCAACTATATTAGTACTCAGCTTAAGTGTATCACTACTAGGGGGATGTAGTGAAAAAGCAGAGGAAAATTCAGCTAGTGTAGAGGGATCAGAAAAAGCAACCAGTACTGATAATCAAACTAGCAATGATGAAGTTACTGTTGATATTGGTGATAAAAGTGAAACCATCGCCTTAGATATCTGGACAGGTAACCTAGAGTATATGAACGATGATACTTTTGCTAAAAATTGGCTTGAAGAACGCCATAACATTGAGATTACTTACAAAGATTGGCCGACAGATGAGCAAATTCGTCTTATGATTGCTACAGATGAAATCCCACAATGGTGGCAAAATGTAACCTTAACCGATTACCAAAACTATGTGGATGAAGAAGTTATTCGAGAAATACCAATGGAGTACATTGAAAAATATGCCCCAAAATATTTAGAATGGATTTATACTTTCTTTGATGACCCATGGCAATACTACCGTCAGGATGGTAAAATATATTCGATGCCTTCGCCATGGACTTTGGGAGCTTATAATAAAGTAATTGGTATACGTAAAGATTGGATGGAGAATGTAGGTGTTAGTGAAACACCAGAGACTTTAGAAGAATTAGAAGCATTATACACAAAGTTCAGAGATAATGATCCAGACCAAAATGGTGAAAAAGATACTTATGCTTTCACAGCAATAGGTAGTGATGATGAAGATAAGATGTTCTTTGAATCATTTGGTATGGTGTTTGGTGCCTTTGACGTATTTCCTAATACATATCAAGTGAAGGATGGAACTTATGTAAGGGGTGAAATCTTACCTGAGGCTAAAGAAGCTTTAACGGTACTTAATCGTTGGTATGAAAATGGTCTTATTGATCCAGAGTTCATGGTCTATAAGAAAGAGAATATGCGTAAG
The DNA here is from genome assembly GCF_002964605.1 of Vallitalea okinawensis. Taxonomy (NCBI): domain Bacteria; kingdom Bacillati; phylum Bacillota; class Clostridia; order Lachnospirales; family Vallitaleaceae; genus Vallitalea; species Vallitalea okinawensis. Next base: position 968,409 of record NZ_PQDH01000001.1, on the reverse strand, counting down.
AGTGTTGTAAGTGAGCGGGTTGGCTCCTTGGTTGACGGTTGGTACCATTTCTTACCACCAGAAGCTTTTTACGGAGGATATTATGTAGAAAACATGAAAGGTACTGAAGCACAGTGGGAAATCATTGCTGCACCTGAAGGACCTAATGGAGATAGCGGTTTGATGCAAACCAACCCATTATTCAATGCAGGTTTTGTATTTGGTAAAAATACAACAGATGCTGAAATGGTGCGTATTTTACAAGTTATCAATGATTCTGCCTTTAACCAAGAAACATTTATTACATTGTTAAAAGGTGAAGAAGGCATAACTTATAATTATGATGAGGAAGATGGTTTTGTATGGATACCACCTTATGATGATCAAGTAAAACGTCGAGAGTTTGGTATAGAGTTAACAGCAGGTGTTACAATAGGTGGATGTTTCAATGATTATGAGTTACAAAAGCCTATCAACACATTACCTAGGTATTTAGATGATCGTGCAGCAGCAGAAGCATTAGCTACTGGTAAATACGATCAATTAGCATCTGTTATCAAACCTGTATGGTCTGAAAACGAAGATCATCTAACTCAAATGACACTTGAGAATTATATTAAGTTCATTATTGGAGACCGTTCATTAGATGAGTTTGATGATTACGTACAAGAATGGTTAAATGCTGGAGGACAGGAAGTCTTAGAAGAAGCAGATGCATTCTATAAAATGTATAATTAATAGTGCTACAATGAAAAGAAAGGGCTGTCAGTGACAGCCCTTTTAAATTACTATACATTAATCTGCCAGATAAAATAGGATTGATCTTAATCTTTGATGATCTTAACAATTCCACTGGAACCATCGACTTCTAACAGATCTCCATCCTTAATTGTAGTAGTAGCACCATCGATACCTGTTACACAAGGAATACCATATTCTCTGGCGATAATGGCACCGTGTTGAAGAGGACCACCTACTTCCATGACAACTGCTGCTGCATTAATGAAAATCGGCGTCCATGTAGGTTCAGTTGCTTTTGCTACAAGAATTTCACCTTTATGGAGAGGCTTTTCAAATGGTGTTAATAGTACTTTAGCTCTACCTTTGATGATACCTGGTGAGACAGCATCACCGACTAAATCGCCAGATTCACTTTGTCGAATATATCTGAAGATTTTACCCCTAGAATCAATGATTGTTGGCCAGCTTTTCACATGCTTGGTTATCCCTCTAACTTTTTTCTTCTCAGTTACGATGGATTTCAAATCGAAATGTGGATTATGTTGTCCCTCTGTTATCTCATTAGAGGTTAGCATAAAAATATCATCAATTACATCCAATCTTCCTTCTTTAACAAACTGTTTAGCTAGTTTTAATGCAACCTGTCTTAGCTTATCATTAGCATAAACGTACATGTATTTTGGGTGTTCGCGTATTCCTAATATATTGTAAGCTTTGGCGTATTTTATAAATTTCTTTTCTTTTTTCATGTATCTAGCAGTTTCTAATAACTTTTGATATGCTTTTTCTTTTTTCTGCTTAGAAGTCTGCATAGCATTATCATGAATATTAATGAGTTTAAGTTGCCTAAAGAAGTCTTCTATATTTTCATAAGGTCTCACAGCAGCTGTATCAATTTCTCCAACACAACGGCAACCAAATTTTTGCATATGCTCATCGTAAGCTTTTAAAAACTCCTTAGAGAAGGTTCTTTCTTGAATACCTTTAGCAAAGACTTTACTGAACTCAGTCTTTTGAACCTCATCAAAGGAGGCTAAATGAACAAGACTATAGCCCATTTGACTTGTTGGATTACCAGAAAGATCGATACTAAGGGCTAGGATTTCTGTATCGAGATTTTGATCTTTAAACATTTTTTTTATCTTTGTTTCAGCGATTAAACAAGCAGCCATGGGCATTGCATGAATCATCATTTCATAAAACATCTTCATGATAGCATCTGCTTTTTTATTAAAGTCTATATTGGTATCCATAATACGATCAATTTCTTTAAAACCTCGCTCAGCATGCTCGAAATATAAATCGTATTGAGCCATCGGATCCTTTAATGTTTTGACTAATGTTGGAATTATTCCAAGAGCCATTTTAATACTAGCTGATGTTATGCCTTTAAGCTTTGCAGGCTTCTCATTGATATGGTAACCATTTTTAAAGTTAAAATTTTTCAAAGTCTCTTTAGTAGGTACATCGTAGCTTCCTATTGTGCGGTTAATCATCTTTTCGCCAAGTGCCTTTTCCATATTGGTTAAGTCCATATACATTCTGCCGTTGACAGAATAAAATGCTCCATCTTTACCTTCAGGCATAATGCCTTGTTTAGCATTTACAATCATCTTTGTAAACATTTCATTACCTAATTCAGACATGGAATATTCAAAACCTTGAGTGAGTTTAATCATGTCTATATATAAATGCCTTGTTTCACTAGGCTTTGTTTGATACTCTTCATACAATGGGAAGTAGGTGGTGATAGGCCTAGATTGCAAAAGATAGAGTTTTCCATTTTCGTAAGCCCATTCAGTATCCATTGGCATGCCGTAGTGGGATTCACACTTCGTAATGAGTTTTGTCAATTCGATAATTTGATTGTCTCTCAAAGCTTGCTGCAGTGGATTTTCAATGGATTTTTCAATTGTTCCCCCATCTTTTAGTAGGTATAATGCATGTTTTTTTTCGTTAACTTTTTTCTCAAGTACTTGATTATTTACTTTATTGACGATATAAGTATCTGGTGATACGGTACCTGACACAATAGTTTCTCCAAGACCAAATGCCGCATTGATCATGACTTCATCATAGCAATTATTATTTGGATTTAAGGAAAAACCTACGCCGCTCACATCAGATGCAATCTGTTTTTGTATGATAACTGCTATACGTGTATTTTCGATGTTAATACCATTTTGTTCTTTGTATGCCATAACACGATAGTCAAACATAGAAGCAAAAGCTTTAGCAACATAACTCTCTAGTTCCCCGATTGTTATACCTAAATAAGTTTCATACATACCTGCAAAACTAGTGCCTTCTAAATCTTCTTCAGGTGATGATGAGCGAACTGCAAAGATTGACTCTGTATGCAATTGACATAGATGCTTTTCAAACTCTACTTTTTGAATCTCTGTAAATTTTAGGACAGTTGCTTTTGCCTTGATGCCATCACAGTTTTCTTTTGTAACGTCCAAAAGTAATTCTGTCCACTCATGAGTAGACTTAATAGTGTCAAGCCATGGTGAGAAGAATTCAACTGTCAAAGCTATACCTTCTGGAACAGGAAAACCAGCTTTTGTGGTTTCTATAAGTGCTTTTGCCTTACCCCCAACTTCAGATAGTTTTGGACTCTTCTTGGTTAGAAAATCATAAATCATATCTCTCATAACTAAACCTCCTCATTACTTTTTATTTCAGATAATCTTTGTTCTGTAGTAAAGGATGCAATAAATCTAATAGAAACAATCATGATAATAATAGCAACAACAATAACAGTTATGTGTATATCTACTTTATCCAGTACCATACCATATATCAAAGCACCAAGAGGCATTCCGCCTTTGCTGATAAGCCCAACAATAGAAAATACTCTAGACATGTATTCATTAGGTGTTACTTTCTGAATAAATGTCTGTACAGGTATATTGATAAACATGATGGATGTATATAATAAAAACAGTACTGAAGAAAAGAGTATGAAATAAGTTAAGGTACTATTGCCAAGGGATGTGACAAGGCTTGGAATGATGATGCATCCAAAAACAATCATGGTGACTGACATAGATATAATCCCCATAAACATGGGTTTTTTTAAATCAATGTCTTTACCCAAACGTCCAACAAGTATACTTCCTAACATGGCACCAGAAAATAAAATGACTTGTATATAGCCGTATTGTGTGTCTGTATAGTTAAGCTGTGTTCTAAAGAATAAAGGAAGAACAATACTAAATACAGGGTGTATGAAGGCAAATATAACTAAGAAATAGGTGCTTAATCGCCTAATGACGGCGTTATGCTTAATAAACTTAGCACCTTCAGTCATATCATGCAATATACCTTTAAAGCCTTCTATGGATACCTTTTTGGTATGCTGATATCTAATCAACATTTCACTACTACCAGAGATTAAGAATGAAATACCGTTTATGATAAAAAGTAGAGTAATACCATAACTGGTATAAAGAGCGACAGCAATAAGTGGGGCAACCAAACCAGATAGAATCCGTAAGGTTGCGACTTTTGAATTAGTTTTATTCAGCTCATCTTCAGGTACAAGTTGTGGAATCATTCCCTTCGTTGCAGGATCAAAGAAACCATACATCAATGCCACAATAACTTGTATCATCAGTAAAAGAGCTATACTCATCTGATCAATCGAAGATACATAGGCCAATAATAATACAACTACTGCACTTACAACATCTGCAATGACCATAATGCGTTTTCTATTGAGACGATCTCCAATGACACCTGCAAATGGATATACTATTAAAATGGGCATCAGTGAGAGAAACGAAAATAATCCAATAGTTGCGGCTGAGCCACCAACATCAATGATGTAGAGGGGCATAATCAACATTTGTATACTTGATCCAATATCTGATATGACCCTACCAAATAAAAGGAGCACTAAATTCTTATTCAATTTTTTCTTATTCAATTTCCTCACCTCATTCTAGTGTAAGTTTTATATTTCAAATGCTAAGTAAGTTAAAGAATATCTATTTCTAATACTAATGTATTCATTTATGCTCTCAGGAAGAATTACCATTTAAATCAACAGACAACTTTTGTCTACTATTAGTATACTACTATAGACAGAAGTTGTCAATGAGGTTACTGGTTTAATAATTGTATAACAAAACCAATATAACTGTAACTTTTTAGATCCAAAAAATATAAGATATAATATAAGAATTTTTCTTAAAAACATATAAATTGAATAAATGAGGTGAATAACTATGATTGCAAAGAGTGAATTGAAAGAAAAAAAAGAATCTCCTAGCAAGAAAGTTGAAAAAAAAGAAACTGAATGTTTAAATTCAACTCCACCAAAGTGCAATCCTATTGGACCATTAACTCCATTCCAGCGAAGGGACGAGGCTTATGAAATTCGTGAGAATGCAGCTCAGTATCAGAGAGATCTTCCTCTCCCTAACCATCCCTGTAATGGAGATGAAAACTTATATTCAAATAAAATTGGTAACTTCACTAAGACATTACCACATAACGAACTAGGAGAAGTAGACATCAATGCATATAATGTCTATATTAACGCTCTAACCACTGGTAACCCTGACATTTTTGAGACTATTCCATTAGGTGGTAGTCGGAAGCTAGCTAATCCTCAAGCATCCTACGCATATGATTTAATGGGACCTGATTCTCATCACTTAACTATGATGATACCTCCAACTTTTAACAGTGCTTGGCGAGTTGGTGAAATGGCAGAAGACTATTGGAGTGCCTTAACAAGGGATATAGCTTTTACTAATTATGATACAAGCTGTCTTACTATTCAAGCCGCAGCAGATCTTTCAAAGTTTTCTGATTTTAGAGGACCTAAAGAAAATGGAGTCGTCACTACACAGACTTTGTTTAGGGGAGATACTCCAGGTGATTTAGTAGGTCCATACGTATCACAATTGTTCTATAAAGACGTTACATTTGGAAATAAGACCCTCCTTCAACAGTATAACAGTCCTGTAGTAGGAGATGACTTTATGACATCTTATGATGAGTGGTTGAGTATTCAAAATGGGGACGAGCCAAGTTCATCCATAAGCTTTTTGTCAACGCCACGTTATATTCGTAATGGCAGAGATTTGGGACAATGGGTACATGTAGATTTCACTTATCAAGGTATGCTGACAGCTTGCTTGATTCTTTTAGGCTTTGGTCCATTAGCCTTAGATCAACAAAATCCTTATTTGAATTCTAGAACTCAAGGTGGCTTTGTCACTTTTGGAGCAGCCTTCATTTTGGATTTTGTAGCAAAAGCTGCGAGAGTAGCTCTGGAAGCTGCATGGTACCAAAAATTCTTAGTTCAGCGTGTACTTCGACCTGAAGCCTTTGGTGGATGTGTTCAAAACAATATGACTGGAGCAACGAACTATCCTATCAACCAAGAATTATTTGATTCAAGTGTTCTACCTAAGATTTTCAGTAAGTATGGTACTTATCTGTTACCCATGGCTTATCCAGAAGGTAGTCCTACTCATCCAGCTTATCCAGCTGGACATGCTTGTGTTGCAGGTGCTTGTGCCACAATGCTAAAAGCATTCTTCAATGAAGATTTCGTCATTCCAGATCCAGTGGTAGCTAGTCCAGATGGTCTATCCTTACTACCTTATTCTGGACAAGATTTAACCATTGGAGGAGAATTAAATAAAATGGCATCCAATATTGCTATTGGGCGAGATTTAGCAGGTGTCCATTGGCGTTCAGACTCCAGCGAAGGTTTAACATTAGGTGAAACTGTAGCTATTCAAATCTTACAAGACTACAAAGATACCTATAATGAAGACTTTAATGGTTTTACACTTACTAAATTTGATGGAACAACTATAGTAGTCGGCTAAATAATTAACCCCAATGTCAGCTTAATATATCCATAAGTTGACATTGAGGTATTTAAAAGTTACTTATATGCATTAAAAGGCTATTGACTCTTGAATAGCATCAACTGGACAAGTAAGTATGCAACTGCCGCAATCATCGCAGCGATCTGGAATAACCGTATAAGGGCTACCTTTTTTTATAGCCTTAAAAGTACAAACTTTTTTGCATTTGCCACAAGCAATGCAAGAATCAGTTATTCTTGGACCGGCTTGATTATAAGCTACACCACCATATGAAAATCTTGTTCGCAATAGTTTATGATCTCTGAATTTTTCATCAAAATCTACATCAAATATTTCGCCTTTAGCTTTATAAATGACGTAGTTCCCTTCCTTCATAGCTGGATATTTATCCATATCATTGACTGCAGTTAAAAAGTCTTTATTGGTCTTAGCTTTTTCTCTTATTACTTCCTCTGTCACCATTCTTACGTCACCGATTAAACGAAATGAATAACTGGGTGGGAAGATAGGTGTACCATCAGCCTCATGACCAATAATACTGGTATCTGTACAGCCACATATAGTAACTTTTTTAGTAGCCATAAGTTGTCTACCAAAAGGTTTATTCTTCATGGTTCTAAAATATATGCCTTCTTCATCATATCCATTAAAGTGAGCAACTCTTGAATGAACTTCATCACCATGGATGGTAGAAAAGACTAAGACACCTATTTTATCTGCGTATGCATAAACTTGTTCTATGTTCATTATTTATCCTCCTTGAAATGAATTACTTGGACATCCAACTACTTACATGATACTTGGATATCCAAGTAATGTCAAGAGAATATGAGTAAAGAGAGCTGTATTATATACAGCATCATCATTGATTGATAAATGTTTCTATAATTTTATTAAAAGACTCAGGTTGGTCTAGATTAGCTATATGACCTGCTTTATCTAGTTTTATAACAGAAGTATTCTCATTTTTCTCAATGATATTTAATGCAGAAGATAAATTTTTGTTTATATCATGATCTGTTTCACCTTGTATCAAGAGATAGGGGATCTGTATATTCTCCAAAGTCTTTAAATAAGTGTAATTACCAAGATTTCTTCGAATATAGGGGATTGCTTCAATAGCCATTGAAAATTGAGCAAATAATTCTTGACGTACTGCTTCGTATTGACTACTATATTTGCTTATGAAGCGACAGTACTCAGTAGGATTTATTTTGAGCATCATTTGATCTGTTTTGGCAATTAAGTAAGTAGTTAATTTTGAGAATCTTAATTCAGGTGCGGTTCCAAAAGTAACAAGACTCTTAAAAAGTGAAGGCATTGCTTGAATTAACTCAAATCCAATCATACCCCCAGCAGAGTTGCCAACATAGTGGAGGCTGTCAATTTTAAGATGGTGAAGTACTTCTAAGAGATCGTCACGATGCTTTTCCAATGTGTATTGGGAGGCGTGACAAATTCTAGGATTGCTTGATTCACCATGACCCCTTAAAGAAACAGAGAGGACTCGATAATTCTTAGAGAAGTATTGATGCTGAGGTATAAATTGTCTTAAATTTGCCCCTGCACCATGCATAAGCATAAGCGTTTCACCATTTTCTTGGCCTGTAAGTAAATATTCCAATTCTACTTCTGAACACCTGATTCTTTGAATTTTTTCCATCATCTCTAAACCCTCCATTAATTTATATTTGTGGTACTAACTATTTTTTTTGAATGACCACATGGTCACTATTCGAGTGAAAAAATAGATAAGCATTGCTACTTATCTAGACCTAACTTAATCATTGTCATGTACATCTGTAATTCCTTCAAATAATCTTCTTTATATTGATCTATATCTCCAATATGACTAGAGTTTGCCTCCATAAAATACTCGTTATATCCAATTAAGATCCACTTCAGTAGCTTTAAGACATGTTCCTTATCATACTTAGTCTGGCTAAAATCTGCATCCTGAAAAATGTTAACAAAGAAACTTCCTGCTTGAACGGTATATTTCTCTGTCAGTTTTTGAGATATTTCAGATTTCCCATTAAAGGCCTCTTTAAATAATTGATAGAGTATAGGTTTCTTTATATATAAATTAAGCTCTATTGCTGCAAGCTTATAAACTCGATCAAAAATGTCCTTTGGCAACTCTACCATATCTTGTGACATTTCCGAGGTAATACTTTTAACGACATGTTCTAACACATAAAAATACAGTTCTTCTTTCGTATTAAAATATTTAAATAGACTACCTTTTGACATATTAATTTTTTTGACTATTCTATTAGTGGAAGCATTTTCATACCCGTATTCTGCAAACTCTTCAATGCAGACATTTAGTATAAGTTCTTTTTTTGGCTTTGGTAATGCTTCGAAGGTTTTATAGCTCATGTTACTTACCTCCATATAAAAATCAGTAAGGTGACCATGTGGTCAATGTAAATAAATTATAATCATAAATGTGTAATTTGTCAACTACTAAAAAACTATCAACACATTTGCATTGATAGTCTTTAGTACCTCTATTTCTTGTTATATCTATCTTTTTCATTAAAGAAGGTAATATCAGCATATCCAGCATAAATTTTCCCTGAATGTTTTACACCTTTTGGGATATAGTAGCGATCACCTTTCGCGTAAGTATTCTTTACCCCATCGATAGTTAATTCTATTTTACCTTCTAATACGATGCCATACTGACTATCATGGGAATGTTCAACTAACTCAACATCTTCATCAAACTCCATGAAGAGAATTTGATGATTTTCACCTTGAGATAAGTAGGCAGTTAGCCCCTCCAGTGGAATATTTGCCTTTGGTAGATCTAAGATTGCTTCAGGAAAAATTGTTGCCATCTAAATACAACTCCTTTAGTAGTTCAAGTTAATTTTCTTCTAAAAATTCTTCAAGATAAGGTAGCATTACTGAACCTCTTTTTGTCATTTTAACCGAACTCTTTAGATAGTTCAAGAATTCTTTAACATTAGAGTGGGTAATACGATCCACATCTTCATTACCTGTTTGTGGATAATCAATCATACCTTTCACCCATTCCTCTAAACTAGCATCATCTACTAGTTCTCTCCGTAAAACTGTTTCTACAGCTGCCATTAGCCTGAGTTCTTCACCATCAACATATTCATGTTCACCAGTAACAATTTTACTCCCTATGACATGAAGGATATTGAGTAATTCTTCTTCACCAAGGACCTCATATTTGGCTAATAGACTAAATGTATCCCCAGAGTGTGCCATGGCATGTGCCCATCCCTTTTCCTCTACAAATCCTCTACAATCTTTTTCTTCATCCAAATAGGTGATTAACTGATCATAGGTATGCATAATCTCTTCATCAGTTAAAATCTTTTCTTTAAAATCATCGTAGAACAGGACAGAATAGATGATTAGGACAGAAAAACTTCTAGTAAACACACTATCAGTTCCAGCTTCCCCTATATGATACTTCAATCTTTCATCAGATAACAATGCTTCCAATATGCCTTTCGTCTTGGAAGTCTCTAATTTTCCTGATTCTATCCATGTTCGAAATGTCATATAGATTAAATCATCTCTTAATTCGCTGTCAGTGGATCCAATAAATTCTATCATTTCTGCAATGATAAAATCTTCATCCATATCATCGTCGATAGCATAACTGTTTTGCTTGATAGTAATCAGATTCTCCTTAAGTTTAGCTTCTCGGTTAGCATAGTTATCAATTTTTTGTTTATCATTAGTACCATTCTCACTGTTAGCTTCTGATTCTGAAGATTCTCCAGATGTTTCTTCTTCACTAACACTTTTCACAGTAGTATCAATAGATGATTCACCATACACATCCTGTGATACTGATGCACCACAACTGGTTAGAGATACTATGAAAGTGACTAATACAAGGGTTATAAAGAAACCTTCCATCATATTTTTCATTTGTTTTCCTCCGTTTTATATGTATTTATTATTAAGACAGGTTATATATGTTGATAGTAAGTTAAGAGTAATATATCTGTTAATGATGTAGTAACAAGGATTAAATTACAATATTATACATAACCATATTATAACTTATAACTGTAATCATAACAATACTATTTATTTTATTGAAACTGGAGGATTAATTTACAATTACTAGTCTTCTTGGTATAATGAAAGTTAGATGATAATGGCAGATTTAGTTAGAACATGTAATGTTTGTTCGAATAAAATGATAAGGAGATAACATACATATGGAGTTTATTTGTAATAGAGATGATCTATTAAATGGGTTGAATGTGGCACAAAAAGCCATTACAAAAAAATCCACATTGAATATTCTTGAAGGGGTTTATATTCAAGGAAATGAAGAAGGAATCACCCTTCTTGGCAACGATTTAGAAATGGGTTGTATGTACAAAATTAAAGGTGTAGTGAAGCGATATGGTGAACTGTGCCTACATGCAAAAATCTTTACAGATATTGTTAGAAAACTAAGAGCTGATGAAGTACATATCAATGTAGAAGGGGATAGGGCATTCATCAGCAGTGGTAACACCAATTTACAGCTACAAACCATGCCTGCGGAACAATACCCAAAGCTTGAATATACATTGGAAGATTGTTTAGTAACTTTAGAGCAAGCACAATTGAAAAGAGCATTAAAAGGATCGCTATTTGCACTAGGCATCAACGAAATGCGTCCAGTTTTCACAGGAGTTAAATTTTTATTAAGTGATCATCTATTAACCGTACTTGCTATGGATGGTTACAAGATTGCTATTCGTAAAGAGAATAGCGATTTTGAAGGAGAAAAAGAATTCATTGTACCTGGTCGAACCTTAATAGAATTATTGAAGATTCTTGAAGAAGAAGGAGATATCCAGATATACAGTACCCTTAAACAGGTCATCTTTAAAACAGCCAAGTTAACATTAACGTCAAGATTATTAGAAGTTAATTCTGTTGATTATAAGCAATTTATCTTTGATGATCCTCTCACAAAGGTTACAGTTGCAGCAAATGATTTAGTCAACTTAATCGAAACTGCTTCCGCATTTATATTGAATGGTCAAAACACTAATGTACCATTGGTCTTGGAGATAAAGGACCAACGGATATGGGTAAAATGTCAAAGTGTATTTGGTAATATAGAGGATTATATTGGATGTAAGGCTTATGGACAACCTTTGAAAATTGGGTTTAATTATCGCTACTTATTAGAGACCATTCGTGCCTGTGATACAGAGTTTATTACCCTTTTCTTTAAAGATAATCGAACTCATTGCATGGTTACACCAATGGAAGGTGAAACATATGTCTATATAACAGCACCAGTGATTATTTAATAGACGAAAGAATTTAAAGGATATGTAAGTAATTTTTTGATAAACGATATCTCTATAGGTATCGTTTTCAGTATTTTATAAGCTTTTACAATCTCGCTAAAAATATTTTCAAGTAAGTGTTGACCTTCCCATTATGGAAAGGTTTATAATGAACTCATACCGGTGAAATGATAAAGAACGCGTTATAAAAGGAGTGCTTCTATGTATACGATTGGTGAATTCTCCAAGATCGGAAAAGTATCAACAAAGATGCTAAGACACTATGATAAGATCGGTCTATTGTTGCCAGAGAAAATAAATGATGAAAATGGTTATCGCTACTATTCTCATAACCAAGTAAAAGATATCATTATGATTAACAAACTGAAAAGATATAAGTTTTCTCTAAAAGAAATCGGAGACTTAATGGTGAAGAAAGATAACCATATACTGCAACATGCCATGAAGCAAAAATTAAAAGAAATCCAAAAAGAGATGTTGCAATATCAATTGCTAGCGGAGCAAATGGTAGAAGAGATTGATCACTTAGAACAAGGAGGTCCAATGATTATGGCGAGAGAGTTTAAGATTATGAAACAAGAGCAAGAGGATATGATTCTAGTTACAGCTAGAGAAAAAATATCAATGGATGAGATTGGTCGTTTGATGAGTCAAGTGATGGAAAATGTCTATCGTAATCAATTAGAACAAGCAGGTCCTATTATAACAAAGTATTATGATGAAGATTTTGATAGAAACTATACAGATATAGAAGTCTGTGTACCTGTGAACAAAGAATTAGAAGGGATAACAAAAAGACATCAAGGTAAGTTGTGCGTCTATACAGAATTTGTTGGTCCTTACAGCGAGATATCAGAAGCCTATGCGGTGATTATAGACTATATGAAAGAAAATAACTTAAAGACAGCTGCAGCTCCATATGAGAAGTATTTAAAAGGACCGGGTAGTGATGTAACACCGAAAGATTTTGTAACAGAAGTTTATTTTCCAGTATCTGAATAATGATCAAGTTTATGATTTAAGTTATCTTTAACAACCTTTTAGCTATTATCAATAGTTAAAAGGTTGTTTCTTGTATTTGCCAATTATATATACTGTGAATAGTGATGATTAAAATGTAAAAATAATCGGGGTAAAGAGGGTTACAAGTAAAAAAAATCTATTTACTATATCTTGTTTGAAGATTAGTATATGATGTGTAGTGCCTCAATAAATATTATTAAACTAGTGAAAATTTTAAGAATAGCATTGTAAAAATTATATGTTATGGTATAATGAATTCAAAAACGTGCACGAGCACAAGGGGGATGAACAATGGACAAATTAATCTACTCGAATGACGTATTATACGCGCCCTATGAAAAGAAAAAATACACAGAGAAGCATACTCAGGCAGCTTTTCTTCTCGGAGGTATTGGGACAGGAAATATATCAGTTGGTGCAAGGGGAGAATTTAGAGATTGGGAAATCTATAATAGTCCTGGTAAAGGTAATACATCAAATTATACATTCTTTTCAATATGGACTAAGGAAGAAGGTAAAGAAAAGAAAGCTAAAGTTTTAGAATCTAAACTTCAACCACCTTATTTAAATATGTCCATCGGTTATTCCGCTGAGAAATGTGCAGGATTACCTCGATTCGAAAGTAGCAAAATGAGCAGTGAATATCCTTTTGTAACTGTTGAATTAGAAGATGATAGTATGCCAGTTGAAGTGACCATGGAAGCTTTTACACCCTTTATACCTCTTAATGCAGATGATTCAGGTATTCCTGGTACAGTCATTCGTTATAAAGTTAAAAATACCAGTGATCAACCCCAAGAGGTAGCAATTGCAGGATCACTCACAAATTCAGTTGGATTTGTAAGAAATTCAATATGGGGTTTTACGGATGTTGTAGGGGAAACTTATAACGAGAAAAGAGATAATGATGGGATTAAAGGAATCTTCATGGGATGTAACAAGCTAAAAGAATCAAGTGTTAAATACGGTAATCTTTCACTAATGACAAATGAGGAAAATGTTTCAATGAAGCCTAACTGGTATAATGGTGCGTGGTGGGATGGTATCCATGAGTACTGGGATGATTTCTCAGAAGATGGTGAATTGAATGAAGAAATTGAAAAAATAGGACTTGAAAGTCAAAAAGGACATAAAACACATAAAGTAGGCGCACTAAGTGTTAAAAAACATATTCAACCGAAAGAAGAAAAAATCTTCGAATTCATTCTAACATGGTTTATGCCTAATCGACCAAATGAATGGTCAGTTGATGTGTATGATTATAATAGTGATGAAGAAAATACTATGAAAAACCATTATGCAAGTCAGTTCACAGATTCTTGGAATGCTGGAGAGTATTTAATTAAAAACATGGATCGATTAGAGTGTGAATCAAGAAAATTCACTGAAGCGCTGTATTCTACAACTTTACCAAGTCATGTAATCGAAGCCATTGCAAACAACATTACTGTTATTCGCAGTACCACTTGTTTTAGAATAGAAGGTGGACATTTTATGGCTTGGGAAGGCAGCCATGATCAGTTTGGATCTTGTCATGGTACATGTACCCATGTATGGAATTACGCACAAACACTAGCATTTTTATTCCCAACACTAGAACAGTCAGCGAGAAACACAGAATTCAATTTAGAGACAGATGAAAATGGTAGAATGAATTTCAGAACAGATAAATTGTTTGGAAAACCATTTCCTTGGGACTTCCAAGTACATCCAGCTGCTGACGGTCAGTTAGGTACCGTTATACGCTTATATCGAGAGTGGAAGTTATCTGGTGATGATGAATTCTTAAGAAGTGTATGGGAAAAGGCGAAGAAAGCTTTGGACTATGCATTTGTTCACTGGGATCAAGATGGTGATTATGTACTGGATAGCCAACAACATAATACATATGATATTGAGTTTTATGGCCCTAATGCTTTGGTTAATTCTATGTTTTATGGTGCTTTAAAAGCAGGTTCTGAAATAGCCAGATATTTTGGTGATACGGATAATGCAAAAAAGTATCAGAAAGCTTTTGAAGAGGGAAATCTCCGTATGAATTCAATACTGTGGGATGAGGAATACTATGTTCAACAGATTGAAGATGTTAATCAATACAAATATCAGTATGGTAAAGGATGTCTATCAGATCAATTATTTGGTCAGACTTTAGCTCATGTGGCAGGCCTGGGTTATGTCTTACCAAGAGAACATGTTAAAAAAGCTGTTAAATCTATTTTTGATTATAACTTCAAATCTTCAATGGAAGATCACGTCAATGTTCAGAGAACCTATGCCCTTAATGATGAAGCTGGCTTGCTATTATGTACATGGCCAAAGGGAGGCAGACCAAAGTTACCTTTTGTTTACTCCGATGAGGTATGGTCTGGAATTGAGTATCAGGTGGCAACTCATTTGATTTATGAAGGCTATATTGATGAAGCACTGACCATAACTAAGGCATGTCGGGACCGTTATGATGGTATAAAAAGAAATCCATGGAGCGATATAGAGTGCGGACACCATTATGCCAGATCATTAGCAAGTTGGGGATTGCTTATTGCATTAAGTGGTTTCACTTATGATATGACAAAAGATGAAATGGATTTTGCCCCTAAAATTAATCAAGACAATTTTAAAACTTTCTGGAGTACAGGAAAAGCATGGGGAACTTACACTCAAACCGTCAACGAGCAAGGAGAGATTGAGAAAGAGATACAAACACTCTATACAAAATAATTTAATATTATAGACAAGATAAGCCGTGGGATGATTGAATCTCACGGTTTATTTTAGTTACATTACTTTGATATAATAAGACTATCAGTATCTATGTAAAATTTAGACTAATGGAAGTAAAAATAAGACATTTTAATCATTTATATATACAGGTAAGATGAATGAGTAGCTTGTCAACAAGTGAAAATATTAGAGGGAGGAAAAATGAATGGAAGTAAGAAGAATATTAACATTACTATTAGCTTTAATCTTAGTTTTTAGTACGTTAGCAGGATGTAGCAATGAGGTTAAGGAAAATACAGATACAAATAAAACAGTAGAAGAAAAAGGGGCTTCTAATGATCAGAAAGGCGAGCCTGAAGAAAAACAAGTTTTAGATGTAGCAGCTTTTGAAGGTGGATACGGAAGAGGGTATTGGGATGCAGTTATTGAGCAATTTGAAGAAGATCACCCCAATGTCGAAGTTGAGTTAACTATTAGCCCAAAGATTGTTGATATAATAAGACCACGCCTTGTAGCTGGTGACCCACCTGATTATATTTATGCTGGAGAACTGGATACACTTATGTTAGGTGACGGGGCTTTATTACCCCTTAACGATGTTTTTGAATCAGAATCTCTTGATGGGGATGGTGTTCTTCTAAAGGATAAAATAATACCTGGATTCTTGGATTACTGTAGTCCATTAGATGATGGCAACATTTACTTTGCACCTGTGAATATGTCTGTTCTTGGTTTATTTTATAACAAGGGATTATTCGATGAAAAAGGTTGGGAAGAACCACAGACATGGGATGAGTTCTTTGCCTTTGCTGAGAAAGCAGAAGAAACAGATCGTGCTTTATTCACTTATCAGGGCATTTACCCAGTATACAATGAATTTATCCTAGGTTCTATGTTGGCATCAGGTGCTGGTAAAGAAGAAGTTGATAAAATTCTCAATTACGCAGAAGATGCATGGGAAGATCCAAAGGTAAAAGAAGTGTTAGATGTCTATGGCAAGATAGCTAGTGAAAATCTTTTACTAGAGGGTACAGTAGCTATGAATCATACTCAGGCACAAACTGCCTTCTTACAAGGTCAAGCACTTTTTATCCCTAGTGGAACATGGATGGAAAATGAAATGAAAGATGTAACCCCAGAAGAAGGGTTTAAATATGGCTTTATACCTGCACCCAGGTTAAATGCAGAAGACAAACCTTATGTCAATTCTGGGTTTGAAAGACATTACATACCTAAGAATGCTAAAAACATTGAAATGGCAAAAGAATTCATGAAGTATCAATATAAAGCAGAAAACATTGCACTTAAGGCTGAACTAACAACTGCTGTCATGCCAGTTGTAGGTGGTGTAGAGCTAGCAAAAGAATATATATCAGAAGCTATGTATAACTGTTATTCCGTCTTTGATAAATATGACGCACAGGCACTTAACTTTGATTGGAAGGTAGTACCTTATGTAGAGGTAAAAGTTCAAGAAGAGTTCTGGAACGCTATTAATAGTTTAATGAATGGTGATATTGATGTAGACGGTTGGTTAGAACGTGTAAAAGAGGCTAATGCAAGTGTACGTAAAACCATGTTAGAACAATAATGAAGTTCATTAGGGGTTGATTGTCATCAGACAAATGACCCCTATTTTACCTCAGATAATAAATCAAGATTGAAAAGTGATGATGAAGAAGGTGCTGAAATATGAAATCAAAAAAGAGAAGTTTATTTATCTCATTATGTGTCTTACCCACATTTATTTGCTACATGATATTTGGGTTTTATCCATGTGTAAGGTCCATAATCATGGCTTTTTATAGGTGGAGCGGTATTTCTGGTCAAGCAGAGTTTATAGGTTTTAATAATTTTGTTACTCTGATCAATGATGCAAAAGTATGGGGAGCTTTAGGGAATAACTTGTTTTTATTAGCAGTTGTACCACTTATGACGATGACCTTAGCTTTACTTTTTGCTTTTAGCATAACTAAAATGAAGTTTAAGGAAAAGGGATTCTATAGAGTTGTCTTTTTCTTCCCTAATGTACTATCTCTGGTTGTCATTTCTATTCTTTTTATGTTTATTTATCATCCTAGCTTAGGTATTCTCAACTCCTTTTTGGAATTTGTGGGATTAGAAAATCTTACTCGAGTATGGCTGGGAGATGCGAATACAGTTCTATGGTCATTAGCAATCACCATGGTATGGCAAGCAGTTGGGTATTATATGGTTCTCTATATGGCATCCATGGAAGGGGTACCTACTTATCTCTATGAAGCAGCCATCATTGACGGAGCAAGTCAGTGGCAGCAGTTTAGAAACATAACCTTTCCTCTAATTTGGGAAGTGGTACGTGTTACTATCATATTTAATATTCTTGGTGTGTTTAACGGAAGTTTTGCTTATGTCAACATAATGACAAAGGGAGGACCTGATGATGCCTCCAACATTTTATCTGTCTATATGTATAAGCAAGCATTTGCTAATGGTAACTTTGGTTATGCTATGTGTGTAGGTATTCTTGTTCTAGTAATCTCTTTACTTCTAGCCTACATTGCCAATCGTTTGACTAAAAAAGAGGTTGTACAATACTAGAATGAAAGGAGTACAGCGATGAAGAAGAAAGAAGAAACAAGATGGAGTATGAGTAAGTTATTGATTCGTATAATCTTGGTCATCAATACAATAGTTGTTATATTCCCTCTTATATGGACCATCTTGACGTCCTTTAAAACAAGTACTGAGTTTTACGAAAATCCATGGAAATTACCAGGTAGTCTTAACTTAATCAATTATATAAACGCTATTGAGAAAGCCAATATGGGGGATTATTTCTTTAATTCTATCTTTGTAACAGTTTTAGGACTATTGATTTGCATTACTATGAGTATAGGTTCAGCCTATGTTCTCACCCGTTATGAGTTCAAATTCCGATCTTTATTTAAGCAAATATATCTGATTGGTTTATTTTTGCCACCGATTCTTGGTATCGTGCCATTGTTCATGATTCTTCAACAAATGAATCTTTATGATACACGTATCGGTCTGAGTATGGTATATGCTTTTACTGCATTCCCCTATACCATATTTATTTTATCAGGTTTCTTTGGTAGTATACCTAAAGAATTTGAAGAAGCAGCCATCGTAGACGGATGTTCTTATTACGGTATTTTATGGCGTATCATGGTACCTATGGCTAAACCTGCTATTATTACAATTACCATATTTAACTTCATGGGTTTCTGGAACGAATACGGCTATTCCTTAACCTATATTGCTTCCGAGTCAAAAAGAACATTACCTATTGGATTAATTAATCTTATGGAGGTCCAACGATATTCAACTGACTGGGGTGCTCTCTTTGCAGGTCTCGTTATAGTCATGCTACCAACGATTATTGTTTATGCTTTACTTCAAAAGCGTATTACATCAGGATTGACAATAGGAGGACTTAAAGGATAGAATAGAACTACTTTTAGGATGAAGGTGATAGGTGATGACCTTAACGATTAAACATAAATTATTACTATCTCTTATTAGCATATCGATTATACCCATAATCATAGTTGGTCTTATTTTTAATATTCAAAGCAGAAAAGATATTATGTCTAAAATAAGTTTATTTGCAAGTAAGACAGTGATAGAAACAGCCAATCATTTAGCCAATCACTTTGAGAATATAGAAGCCACCCTTGATGGTGTCATGGTTCTGGATGAGGTTCAAAATAATCTCTATCAATACGAAACATACGGTGAGTTGGAGCGTATTACCATTTCTACAGCTATTGAAGATATTATTTTCAATAATTATGTCATGGGAAATTATATGAACTATTTTGAAATACTAACCGATGACAATGTTTACTTCTTTAATTATGGCTATAAAATCTTGGACAAATCTCATTATCCTTATGTTCGTCAGAAGGCTTATGAATATGGAGGAAAATCTTATTTTGATGCCAATAGTGAACAAGATGCAATTATTATAACACGAGCCATTAACAAGGGGTTTACTTTGCAACCTATGGGCTACATGATCATGTCCATTCAAGAGGAGTTTTTCTCAGAAGTCTATGAAGGTTTGATCAATATTGATCAGGGGATAAAAGCCATGATTCTTGATGGTGAAGGTTGGATTATCAGTAGTAATCAGTATGATCTAAGAGGTCAGATAGACAGCCAGTCCATGATATTACATAACATGAAGACAGAAGAGGATGCTTATTTTTCAATTGAACTGGAGGATGAATGGTATGTTGCAACCTATGCACCAATCGATAAAACAGATTATTATCTCGTATGTCTAATACCCTATTCTTATTTAAATGAAGAGACCTATCAATTAGATCGATTATTTATTATAGTGGTTATAAGTTGTATTGCGATAGCTTTTGTCCTAGCTCTTATATTGACCAAGGCAATCTTTAGACCTCTTAATCAATTAGTGGATGTCATGAAACATGCTGAACAAGGGGATTTATCCATCCAATTAGATTATCATAAAAAGGATGAGATTGGTTATCTTACTGAAAACTTTAACCGTATGCTAAAACGTATTCAGCATCTCATCATTCAATTGGAAGAGGAAGAAAAAGAAAAGAGAGAAGCTGAACTCAATATGCTTCAGGCCCAAATTAACCCTCATTTCTTGTTCAATGTACTAAACTCATTGAAGTTTACTGCCATGATGAGTCAATCCTATAGTGTATCCGATGGTATTGATGCTTTGGCCAGTTTGTTACGTGATACCATCAACGATAAAAATGAGTTCATTACTCTTAGAAAAGAAATAGAGAATATCCAGCATTATATTGTTATACAACGGATTCGATATGGTGAGAGTTTTCAGTTACACCATGAGCTGACAGAAGAAATATTATCATGTTGCATACCCAAGTTGTTGCTACAACCCATTGTAGAAAACTCTATCATTCATGGTTTTGAAGACATTGACTATACTGGTATAATTACAATTAATGGGCGATTAGAGGACGGAACTATAATCTTGGATATTTTGGATAATGGTAGAGGTCTGAGTAAAGCAAGTCTAAAGAAGATTAAAAGTGTTCATTACAAATCAAAGAATCAACTATCCAGTATTGGACTCCATAATGTAGAGCAACGTATCAAGCTGCATTATGGACAACAATATGGAATCAATATAGACAGTAACAAAAACGGAACAAAAGTATCAATCAAAATACCTTATCATGTATAGAGGTGGTCATATGTACAAAATACTAATTGTTGATGATGAAAGGGTCGTGCGTTTGGCACTCCATAATATGATTGAGTGGGAAGAGATGGGTGTTGAACTAATTGGGGAAGCCAAAGATGGACTAGAAGCTCTTAAAATGATTGAAGAGTATGGAGCTCATATTATCATCACAGATCTTAAGATGCCCAACATGGATGGTATACAACTGATACAGGAATTAAAAAAGCAACAGTTTACAGGAAAAATACTTGTACTCAGTAATTATGATGATTTTAAATTAGTGAAAAAGGCTATGCAGTTAGGTGTAATAGATTATATACTCAAAGTAACCATGAAGGTACATGACCTTAAAGAAGCTATCACAAAGGTTATTCAATTGCTTGATGAAGATAAAGAGAAAAAAGCCAAAAGTATTGATAATAAGATTCAGGCAAGAAGAGGTGAGAAGCTTTATCGTGAGAAGATGGTGCGATCAATTTTGCATGAGGAACCACAATGTCCTATACAGTTCCACCAATTCCTTCAGGATTTAAGCATTCATGTGCAGATGGAGTCAAATCTCATGTTTTATATACAGATTGATGCCTTAGCAGGAGCTATCCATAGTCAAAAGATAAAAGACATTCAGTTATTAAGTTTTAGCATTAAAAACATTATATCTGAGATAATACATCGTAGAACTGTTGGGGAGATTGTTGATTTAAGCCCAAAAGAATTTGTACTGATCACCCCATCAGATGCCATTGATGATCCTTTATCCTTGGCAAAAAGAATTGCTTATATGCTCAACATGTATATCAATCTGTCTGTGAGTATTGTGATAGCAAAAGGTAAGGGTATGGAGCTGCATAGAATTCTTAAAGAAAGTCAAAAATATATATCCTGTAAATTCTATCACGGTCCAAGTAATATACTCTATTTAAATGATTCATCCATTGATTTTGAACTGGACGTGGATTATGAAAAGCTTCTTAGAAGCATCAGAGGTCGCGTTTATAATAAGGAGTGGGCACAGGTTTATCAAATTTTTGTGTCGATGATGGAAAGGGGTAAGAAGGAGAACATATACCCGGTTATTATCAAGAACGTGTGCCTAGTACTCTTAGATCACATCGTTAATGTGCAAAAAGATCCCTCTTTATGGCGCTATGAAAAATTGGAGGAAGAGCTTCATCACGTAGAATTCATGGATGAGTATAGCAATAAAATAAAGGAATTACTTAACAAACTAGAACAACAATCCTATAAAAAAATTGATAATCAAGACAGCGTTATAGAGCAAGTGGAGCAATATATCTTGGGCAATATGAATAAGAAAATTACCTTAAAAAAGTTAGCAGAATATGTCCATCTTAATCCAAGTTATCTTAGCCGATTGTTTAAGCAGATTAAAGGCGTCAGCCTCATTGATTATTCCAATCAATTAAAAATTGATAAAGCCAAAGAAATACTACAACAGGAGGATATTTCGATTCAGCAGGTAGGACGTGCTATAGGTATCCAGGATCCTTATTATTTTAATAAGGTATTCAAGAAATATGTTGGAATAAGTCCCTCTGTCTACAAAAAAGCATGGGGACAAAAATAAGAGATATGAAAGAAGACATCTAGGATAATATAGATGTCTTCTTTTCGTATACCTTTTAGTTATAACTATGGTATAATGTGTCCTAGAATGGATAAAGTACTTAGATACATATCCTAGATAAAAGGTAGGTAAATACATGGAAAAGAATACAACAAATGAATTTGGAACCAAGTACGGCATTGATATAGATGTGTGTAAAGGGTTAGATATCATGGGTTACCATCACCCTATGCCAGTTCAAGAAGAAGTAATTGAGCATGTTTTGGATAGTAAAGATTTAATTGTTCAATCCAAGACAGGAAGTGGAAAGACAGCAGCTTTTGGTATACCTATAGTCGATCACTTAACAGTAGAGGAAAATTTACCACAAGTTCTGGTCTTAACACCAACAAGAGAACTAGCTGTACAAGTATGTGAAGAGATAGCTAACATTGGTAAGTATAAGAAAATAAGATGTTTACCGATTTACGGTAAACAACCTATTCACATTCAGCTCAGACAACTCAAGCAAAGAGTACATGTAGCTGTTGGTACACCAGGGCGAGTCAGTGATCTTATTAAGAAGAAGCATCTAAAGCTAGATGCTATCAAGTATCTTGTCATCGATGAGGCGGATGAGTTACTGAAGAGAGGCTTCATTGAGGAAGTGGAAGGTATCATCAAGAAAATACCTGATGATCGAACAACTTTACTATTCTCTGCAACCATGCCTACGAAGATTGAAGAAATTTGCACAGCCTATATGCAGGAACCTGAAAGGATTGAGATTGCTTCTGATGAAGCGCCTATCGATCAGATCAAACAAACATACTACGAAGTAGCTGATGACTGGAAGTTCAAATTATTGACTGGAGTACTTCAAGAGCTGAAGCCAGAAAGCTGTATGATTTTTTGTAATACTAGAACAAAAGTTGAACAATTGACTAAAAGATTGTCACAAGCTAAGTACCCATGTACTGCTTTACATGGTAAGATGGCTCAGAAATATCGCCTTAGAGCTATATCTGATTTTAAAAATGGTAAGTACCCATTTATGATAGCCACTGATCTTGCAGGA
Source organism: Vallitalea okinawensis (assembly GCF_002964605.1). Taxonomy (NCBI): domain Bacteria; kingdom Bacillati; phylum Bacillota; class Clostridia; order Lachnospirales; family Vallitaleaceae; genus Vallitalea; species Vallitalea okinawensis. Next base: position 944,927 of record NZ_PQDH01000001.1, on the reverse strand, counting down.
AGAGGTATACACATTGATAATCTGAATTTGGTTATTAACTATAACATACCTGTAGAGGATGAAAGCTATGTCCACCGCATTGGACGAACAGGACGTGTAGGAGAGAAAGGTATGGCTATCTCCTTTGTATCCCCTCATGATAAGAAACGATGGCAAGAGATACAAGATTATATTGGTTATCAAGTGCCAAAGGGCTCTGATGATCTCCTTACTAATGACAATACTAGTAAGGGGAAGGGGAACAATCAACAAAGGATGCAGCCAAGAAGAAAAGCACAAAAGGATTCCCAGTATAAAGATATTACGAGAATAAGAATTAATGCAGGGAAGAAGAAAAAGATACGCCCAGGTGATCTATTAGGAGCTATAAGTAATCTACCTGGTATTAAATCTGAAGATATAGGTATTATAGACATCCAAGACACTTGTTCCTATGTAGAAATATTTAATGATAAGGGTCAGTTGGTGGCAAGAGAACTCAGTAAGAGTAAGGTCAAAGGAAAGTCGGTTACAGTTAAAAAAGTACGATAAAATAAATAAGGTTACTTATAGATAAATATAGATCTGTAAGTAACCTTTTCTTGTCTTCTTGTCATACTAGCATGTCATAAACATTCTTTGACATTGATTTTTATAATTATTAAAGGTATATTTAAATTTAAAGATTAAAGATAATCGGGGGTAAATAACATGATTGCTGATTATAAAATGAGTATTTGTAGTCAACATACACTAAATTTAAATTTAACACTTTATTATTGTGGCTCAAAAATATGCAAAGAAGAAATTTGGGAGCCAAGATATGATGACAATTATACTCTCTTCTATATTTTTAGTGGTAGTGGTAAGGCTTGTATTGGTAATTCAGAGTATGATTTAGAAAGCAACGAAGGGTTTTTAGTTCAACCAAAGGAGACGGTTACTTTTCACTCCACAAGTGAAATGAGTGAGATTGCCTGGGTTGGTTTTTATGGACTAGGTGCCGATGCATATCTGGATAGAGCAGGTTTAACACCCAAAAATCCTGTTTTTAGAGATGATGATGAAGAGGGAATTCGTAAAAATTTCGTAGATATTTTAGCAGATTCCAGACTCCAGCATAATAGATACTGTAAAGTACAAGCATCCATGTATATGATTTTTTCAAGACTTCTAGATATCGATGATGTACATGCTCTCAGCTTTCGTACAGAAAACTTAATTGAAAATTATATCAAGAAAGCTATGCAGTATATTAATACCCATTACGGAGATAAGATCACAGTCTCCGATGTGGCCAATTTTGTTGGTATTGATCGTAAATATCTACACCATATTTTCAAAGAGAAAATAGACATTGGTCCTCAACAATACATTATTATTTTCAGAATGACAAGGGCTTGTTCGTTCCTATCAGATACCAATAAATCTGTCTCAGATATTGCAAAAACAGTTGGTTACGAAAATCCTCATAACTTCTCAAAAATGTTCAAAAAAACCTTTGGTATGTCCCCGAAAGAGTACAGGGAAAATCCGACATTTATTAAGTATAATATGGTAACTTGGGGGAAAGCGCTGAATAATATAACCTAAATTATAAACGACATTAGGATATGTTTGTAGGACGTGAAGACATTTACTCCTTACTAGTAATTAGATAAAATAGATAATATAAACGAGTTGATAATAGTGTTTATGTAGCGAAATGTGGTAAGACTCTATAGAATTACATCACTATTACCATAAAAATGCTGAATAATTCACCAACCATTTGGTGGATGTTGGAGATATGGGTGGATTCTGATAAAAGAGTCATTAGGATACAAAACTATTATTACTTATTATGTATTTTGTATTTATACATGAGGTTATCAAAATTGTAAGGGGAGGTTATAAGATGTTTAAGAGATTTATTTCGTTTATTCTAGTGTGTGTTCTTGCTATGAGCGTTGTAGGTTGTGGTGGCTCAGAAGAAACAGCTGGTAGTGAAAGTAATGATTCAAAGAGTGGAGTGGCAGACCAAGCCAAAGATGGTGGTAAGGAAGCTGCTGATCCAGCCACAATGGAAATGGAAGCACCTATGTTAGCCGAGAAAGTAAAAGCTGGTGAACTTCCTGTTGTTGAAGAGCGTTTACCTGTTACAAGTGATATTATGATAGAGCCAGATGTTATGGAACTAGGTAATTATGGTGGAAGTATTACCATTACTCAAGATGACCATGCACGCTGGAAATGGGGACCTTACACAGAGCAAAGTATGTTTAGATTCAAACAAGATGGTTCTGGTGAAGTAGAAGCAAACGTATGTAAAGATTTCTATGCAAACGATGACAGTACAGTATGGACTATTGAACTTCGTGAAGGTATGAAATGGTCAGATGGTGAGCCATTTACAGCTGATGACGTTATTTTCTATTATGACCATATGTCAACTCCTGCTTTAAATGAAGATAGAACGCCTGTACCAGTAGATGATCCAGGATACTACAATTCATTTACAACTAAGCCTTACAGAGCTTACTATGTAGAAAAAGATGGCCAAACTTATTGGGCAGAATTTGAAAAGATTGATGATTATAAGATTACAGTAACATTTGCAGCGCCTAAACCACTTTTCCCTGAAAGTGTTGCTATCGATAATAAGTGGATGTTTGCCCCAAAACATATTTATAAAGATTTTGTAGCTCGTAAAGACGGTGTTACAGATGATCCTACTTTCCCACTTATTACAGAAGAGCAAGCTATCGATAATGCGAATAAATTCCTTGATAGACAATGGGATTCTTATTCTAAGATGGGTAAAGGCGTTGGTTATTATAGCTGGGATTATTATCAAATTCCTTCATTAAGAAGTTTTGTAGCTGTCGATAAAAACAACTGGGACAAAGTTGGAGAAACTTATGAACTTGTTCGTAACCCATACTTCTTTAAGACGGATAGTGCCGGAAGACAATTACCTTACCTAGATAGTATCAAAGTTCAAATCATTAATGAGCTTGATCAAAGAACTCTTAAAGCAGTTGCAGGTGAGTTTGATGTTCATGAGCTAGTACAAAGTGAGTTCTCTGTTATTGCAAGTTCAACGAAAGATACACACCGTTTTACAACTTGGAGTATTTCAGATTGGGCTTCTTATGGAATCGAACTCAACCAAACTCATAAAGATTTAGATAAAAGAGCGCTATATCAAGATATAAAATTTAGAGAAGCATTATCTATCGCAGTAGATCGTGAATTATTAAGCGCTACACTTACAAAGAATCAGTTAAAGCCATGGCAGTCATCTCCTGTAGAAGGTATCCTTGGTCATGATGAAGAGTGGAGTGAGAAGTGGACAGCTTATGATGTCGATGGAGCCAATGCATTATTAGATGAAATTACTGAACCATGGGATAAGGCAGAAGGTACTTATCGTAAGTATAAAGGTACAAATAATGACATTGAAATGGTCTTCCATTTAAGAGAAGAAGATCTTGATAAATATGGTGAGTTCTTAGCTTTATTACAAACAGCATATAAGAATGTCGGTATCAAAGTATCAGACAAAGTAGTAGCAGAGCATGCTAAGATGATCTTAGCTAATGAACATGATGTTGTAATAGGAACACCAGGTGGGGTTACACCTGTATTAAGACCAGATAACATGTTACCAATGCGTAATTATTCAGCATGGTACGGTGCTTATGGTAAATGGTATGAAGATAACAAATCAGATGCTAATGGCGGTATCGCACCAACAGGTGATATGTTAGCACTTGTTGAAGCTTATGATACTATCAGAAGTGCAACTGGTCCAGACCGTGATGTAATCGTAAAAGAAAATGTACAAAAGATTTATGACTTACACAAGGAAAATATCTGGTCTATTGGATACTTATCACCAGAACCAGGTAGATGGTTAGTTAACAATAACTTAATGAACTTCCCAGATAACATTGCAAAATGCGATGAATACAGATGGGCAAGTATGATGAGACCTGAACAGCTCTATTGGGCTGAGTAGTAATTACAATAGATTAATTAGTTGAGAGATCAGCTAATTAATCTATTCTTTTAAGAAATGAAATGACTATTATAATGCTAAAGGTGATGAAATGAAAGAATTTATATTAAAAAGAATTTCCATGGCCTTAGTCACACTGTTGATTATTACATTTGTTGTATTTATCGTTATACAGCTTCCACCAGGTGATTTCGTAGATACCATCGTAACCAGTATGATTGCTGAAGGTGAAACGGTTACTGAAGAGGAAGTTATGTTAATGAAAGAAATGTATGGTGTGAATAGACCAGTATTAGTGCAGTATTTTGACTGGTTATTTGGAATACTCAAAGGTGATTGGGGTGTATCTTTTTATTACGATCAAAGTGTATTAGCTAAGATTGGTGAGGTATTAGGGAATACGTTAATGCTCTCCTTTTTAACCATGCTATTTACTTATTTAACGTCCATACCCATTGCAATCTATGCAGCAAAGCATCAGTACTCCATCGGGGATTATATATTCACATTTATTGGTTTTATAGGAATGGCCATACCCAACTTTTTATTTGCAATCGTATTAATGTTTATATCATATAAGTGGTTTGGCACACCAATAATGGGTCTGTTCCCAGAAGGCGGTATTACCTCATGGGCAAGCTTTGTAGATTTCTTATCGAGACTAGTTATTCCGATTATCGTAATAGGTACTGGTGGTACTTGTAGTTTGATACGTACAGTAAGAGCGCAAATGCTAGATGAATTAGAGAAACCATACGTTTTATGTACTAGAGCAAAAGGGGTAAGTGAGCAAAGAATTACTTATAAATACTCCATGAGATCCGTGCTGAATCCTATCGTTAGTGGATTAGGTCCCATGATATCAGGCGTATTTACAGGTTCTACAATTACAGCAATTGTATTGATGCTTCCTACTCAAGGACCAATACTACTGAAAGCCTTACAGTCACAAGATGTATACCTATCAGGAGGCATACTTTTAATTTCAGCTTCCTTGGTTGTATTTGGTACATTAATATCTGACATTTTATTAGCAGTTTTAGACCCAAGAATTAAGCATATGGAGGAAAGTAAATAATGAAAACAGTTGAATCTAATAAGTCTTTCCTTCACAATCTATTGGATAAGGAAAGACGTGCACAACGTAAAGAAGAAAAGAAAATCCGTAAACAAGAAAAATACTATATGGCATCACAATGGCAATTAATGTTCCGTAAACTGATCAAACATAAGTTAGCGGTTATTAGCTTCATACTTTTAGGTATCTTGTATTTTGGTGCTATCTTTGCAGAGTTTCTAGCTCCTCAAGGATTAGAAGATTACTCAGCTACATATTCAGATGCACCTCCTACGAAGGTTCATTTTGTTCATGAAGGAGAATGGATAGGACCTTTTGTGTATGCATTTAAATATGAATATGATGAATATGAGATGAAAATATTTAAAGAAGATGAAACGAAGCCTCATAAAATCGAGTTTTTTGTAGAAGGTTCTTCATATAAAATTTTAGGTTTGTTTGAAAGTAACACCCACCTATTTGGTGTGGATAATTCCAATCTTGAAGAGGGAGAAGATCCTGTCAGCCTTATGCTATTTGGAGCGGATCAATTAGGACGAGACTTGTTCTCAAGAATACTCATTGGTAGTCAAGTATCCTTAACAGTTCCACTAGTTGGTACAATCATTTCCTTTGTTCTAGCATTAGTTATTGGTGGAATATCTGGTTACTATGGTGGTATAGTTGATACGATTATTCAAAGAATCATTGAGGTATTAACATCCTTCCCGACATTACCATTATGGATGGCACTCTCAGCAGCTATACCAGCAGGAATTTCTATTCCGCAGGTATACCTTTATATAACCATTATCATGTCCCTATTAAGCTGGCCAAAACTAGCGAGGGTTGTAAGAAGTAAATTCTTATCTTTAAAAAATGAAGATTATATTACGGCTGCAAGGCTAATTGGTGTAAGTGACTTTATGATTATTGTAAAACACCTTATTCCAGGATTTATGAGTTACTTAATAGTAAGTTTGACGCTTGGTATTCCTGCCATGATTCTCGGAGAGACTTCAATGAGTTTCCTTGGTTTAGGTATGCGTGCTCCAGCTACTAGTTGGGGTGTGTTACTACAAGAATGTCAAAGTATCCCTAATATTGCGAATCATCCGTGGAAGTTGATCCCAGTTATATTTGTTATTGTTACAGTATTAGCGTTTAACTTCTTAGGCGATGGATTACGTGATGCAGCTGACCCATATAAGTAGTGAGGTGTAAGAGATGAACTCAAACAAGGATAATAAGTCTAAGGTTAATAACCAAAATGTTGTTGAGGTTAAGGACCTTAAAGTCAGTATTAAGTTAGACGAAGGTATACTAACACCTGTTCGAGGTGTAAGTTTTAACATAGGTGAAAAGGAAACCTTAGGATTAGTAGGTGAGTCTGGATGTGGTAAATCCCTTACCTCCAAAGCTATCCTAGGTATCAACGGTAAAATATGCAAAACCACAGGCGAGATTAATTTCAATATGGATGGTGAGACCACCAATCTACTTCAATATAAAAATAAAAGTAAAGAGTTAAGAAAGCTTAGAGGAAGTAAGATTTCCATGATTTTTCAAGAACCGATGACATCTTTTTCGCCACTGTATACAGTGGGTAATCAGATATCAGAGGCAGTACGTCTTCACATTACAAAAGATAAAGAAGAAGCTAGAGACATCTCTATTAAGATGATGGAACGTGTTGGTATTGCTAATCCTGAGAAGCGTTTTGAGCAATATCCTCATGAATTTTCAGGTGGTATGTTACAGAGAGCCCTTATTGCCATGTCATTGATTTGCAAGCCTAGACTCTTGATTGCCGATGAACCAACAACTGCTTTGGATGTAACCATACAGGCACAAATACTGGAATTGATGAAAGAATTACAGAAGGACTACGGCATGTCCATTCTCTACATTACCCATGACTTAGGTACAGTTGCTAAACTTTGTGATAAAGTGGCAGTTATGTACTTAGGTAAAATTGTAGAGTATGCATCAGTATATGATATTTTTAAAAATCCAATTCATCCCTATACAAAAGGATTAATCGGATCAGTGCATACAATTGGAGCAGCTAAAGAGAAACTATTTTCAATCGAAGGTACGGTTCCACTTGCAATGAACCTTGAAGATAAGTGTTCATTCTATGACCGATGTACTTATAAAGATAAGCAAAAGTGTGGAGGAGTAGAACCAACCCTTGTTGAGGTTGAGAAGGACCATTATGTAGCGTGTTACAATGTAGAACAGATTAGAGCTAATGATATGAAGAATGCAAGTAATCAATAGAAAAGGAGGAGTTATATGTCTGAAACAATTTTAAAGGTCGAAGAATTAAGTAAAATATTCTCCTCTAAAAATGTACATGTTAAGGCAGTTAATAACATAAGCTTTGATGTTAATAAAGGAGAAACAATAGGTATTGTTGGTGAGTCAGGTTGTGGGAAATCAACGCTAGGTCGTTGTATTGTTAATGCTCACAAACCTACTAGCGGCGATATTTACTATAAAGGATCAGATGGTGAGGAATATAACCTTGCTAAGTTGGATAAAAAAGCATTAAGAGGATTGCGTAAAGAAATCCAGTTCATCTTTCAAGATCCCTACTCTTCATTAAATCCACGTATGACGGTTTTTGATATTATTTCGGAGCCCCTGAAGGTTAATTTTAAAGACATGTCAAGAGAAGAGATTGAAGAAAGAGTTAAGTTCATGGCAGAAAAAGTAGGATTAAATCCAAGTTATCTGAAGCGTTATCCGCATGCTTTTTCAGGTGGACAACGCCAAAGAATAGGTATAGCACGTGCTCTTGTTCTATACCCACAACTTATTATTTGCGATGAGTCTGTATCCGCTCTAGATGTATCCGTGCAGGCTCAGGTTATCAACCTTTTAAAAGAGCTTCAAGCAGAACTGAACTTAACCTATCTCTTTATCAGTCATGACCTATCGGTAGTGGAATATATTTCTGATAAGATAGGTGTTATGTATCTAGGTAAAATGGTTGAGTACGGCAATACAGAAGAGATCTTTTCTAATCCTCTTCATCCTTACACAGAAGCGTTACTCTCAGCAGTGCCTATTGCTGATCCAACAAATGAAACTGAACGTATTCCATTAGATGGTGAAATACCTAATCCAGCAAATCCACCATCAGGTTGCTTCTTCCATACACGATGTCAATATTGTATAGATAAGTGTAAAACTGAAGAGGTTCAATTTATAGAGAAAGAACCTGGTCATTTTGTAGGATGTCATCGAGTAAATGACATAGAACTGAATGGTATTATTAGCAAGTAATCAAGCATACTGCAATTATAAGGACAACAAGATGTGAGGAGATAATAAATGAACGAGAAACAACTAGTAATTTTTATAGATAGTGGCGATACTCTAATTGATGAAACGAGTGAAGTTTATGTTGAGGGAGAACTTGTTAAAGAAGCAGAGTTTATTCCTGGTGCAGTAGAAACCATCAAAACATTAAAAACACGAGGTTATAAAATCATTATGGTAGCCGATGGATTGAGACAGTCATTCATCAATGTTCATAAACATCAGCATGACATGTACGACTATTATGATGGACATATTTATTCAGAAGATATAGGTGTGTATAAACCTGATGCCAAAATGTTCAAAGCTGCACTTGAAGCCGCAGACTTAACAGAAGATGATGTACATCGGGTAGTAATGGTTGGTAATAACATTGAGAGAGACATAAAAGGAGCCAATGATATGAATATGACCAGCATACATATCGATTGGTCCAAGAGATACCGACAAGAACCAAAAGATGATTCCGAGATTCCAGACTACTTCATTGAGAATCCAATTGAACTTATTGATTTAGTAGAGAAACTTAATAGTCAATTAGAAGCATAATAATAGTAGGCCGCTATATTCCGATGATGGAGTAGAGTGGCCTCTCTTATAAAGGGCTCAAAATCCTGTTTTAATTTTCTTAGCAACGGATTCAAATCTATTTAATCGAATAATATTTTCACCAGTTAGCAGCAATCAAGCAGGACAGGGTGTACTTTAGTTGAGTATTGTAGTATCCTAATAATATGATGTCGTTGTAGTACTGAATTTGTAGGTAAACTAAATTTGACTAATAAAGGACTGTGCTGAAATGAGGTTTAGTAGTGGGAAATCATCGTTTATTCAAATTATTCTTTCGCTGGTTTTGGTCAGCATCATACCCATTTGTGTTATTATCTTTTATCTTTATCCTCGAGTAAATGACTTAGTAAAAAGTGAGGCTTTGAGTCGAGAAAACAGTAAGTTATCGGATATCAGACAATCCTTTGATTTAGAAATGGAAGAATTTAACAAACTGCCTGTAGTGATCAGTCAAGAGCCTAAATTAACGAACTATGCCCTTAATAGGGAACCCTATAGTCGCTATTTGGGAGTCGAAGAAATAAAAAAATACGTTTCTGCAAATCTAACCGTTGAAAAATTATTGCTTTGGTATGAAGGACAGAATTACTTGGTTAGTGATGAGGGGGTTCACAGTAGAGAAGATTTTGAGGAAAAATATATTGATATTAATGATTTAAACACTGGTGATATTAAAAAGGTTTATGTGAAACCTACTGGTGAAGAGCAGATTCTTTTTGTTTTACCTGGCCTTAAAGACAGCAAGGTTATAATAGCAGTTACAGCAAAAACAATTGCTAATATTGCATCAACTGACAACTTAGATGGTATGTTATTTATTTTAGATAAGGATAATAATTTATTGTTTGAGAATAGACACGCCGACATAGTAAATATTGAAAACATTTATTATCATAGTGAAGAGAATCAGACTGAGACTTTGACCTATGAGGGAATTGAATATTTAGTACTTAAAGAACAGTCACAAGTTAATAGCTTACATTATATTTATTTAGCACCATACGGTAAGATTGTGAATCATATTAATGGTGAAAATCAGATGACAGTACTATTCATTGTTTTAATTATTTTAGCAGAAGCTTTTTTAATTTATATCCTAGCTAGTCATAACTATAAACCTGTCAAACAATTACTATACTCACTAGTTGGTGATAATTATAGGGAATATAATGAAAATGAGTTCCAAATGGTACAAAGCCATATCAATAAACTGATGGACGACTATAAATATGTATATAAGCATAATTTAATTAGGGATGTTATTAATGGAAAAATAAAATCAGTTAGTGCATTTAATCTAAAAGCAAAAACTTTCGACCTTGAACTTAATGGACCATATTTTAATGTTACCATGTTTAGATTTGCTCGACGAGATCGAGAACAAATTGATAACATACCAGGTGTGGATAAAATTGCATTTCCTTTGAATTCTCAGGTCACAGGAGATTTTACTTATGGATTTAATGAAAATACCGTTTTATTTTTATCTGGTAGTAAGAATAAGAACGCATTAGACTCCTTATTGCAGACAATATATGATATTGTAAAACTAGATAATAAGTACGAAATATATATTGGTAAAAGCAAAACTTATTCAGATTTAATACATATGAATGATGCGTACATTGAGGCTTTATCGGTAGTAGAGTATCAGATATTTAATGATGAAGAAGGCGTTATGTCTTATGAAAAAGTACCTCGGATGAATACGAAAAAGTCCTATCCATTGGAGAGTATGTTCTATTTCCGAACAATGTTATTAAGAAATGAATTGACTGAAGCCAATAATGAGTATAGGAATCTGATTAACATTGCATCCTATAAGCAAAACAGTATAATGATGACCCGTATGATCTTATACAATTTATATCGTATCATTGGTGAGTTTAGCAAGAAAGAAATAGAAAATACAAGAAAGTTCTATGATAAGAATACTGCAGTAAGCGATATGATTAAAATACTGGATGATGCCTATGCTACTATCAATAAACATAAAATAACTGAAGATGTTACGACAGAGAATGAATACCGGAAAATCGAGGATATTCTATTTTATGTCAACAATCACTATAACGATGATACTCTATCTCTATCTGTGTTAACAGAAGTGTTTAATATGACACAATCGAATTTAAGTCATTATTTCAAGAGTCATACAAATTTTGGTTTTAAAGAATATCTCAATCAGTTAAGGGTTGATCACTCAAAAGAATTATTACGGAATGATTCTATGTCCATTAAAGAGATTTCTGTTGCAGTTGGCTTTGCGTCAACAGCAACCTTCACTAGAAATTTTAAGCAATATATTGGTATGACACCGACTCAACATAGAGAAAAACTTATAACTGACTAAAGACAAATTATGAATAAATCAAAATATGAAAGAGATTAGAAGCCCTATGATTTGGGGTTTTTAATCTCTTTTCATGTGTACTTTCATAATTTGTAGGTCATTAATAATATGGATGTTGTTATCACATAAACGGCGATGTATGATAGTTGCAAAGGAGGTTATGATGTTGACTAAACTTACACAACATATCAAAAACCAGTGGGAACTTTATTGTTTAGTACTGCCTTCAGTGATCCTGTTACTCGTATTTCACTATTTTCCAATGTATGGACTACAAATAGCATTTAAAGATTTTAGTCCAGTAAAGGGAATTATGGGAAGTGAATGGGTAGGGCTTAAGTACTTTATAAAATTCTTTGAATCTTATAGGTTTACAGAGATTTTGTGGAATACACTTTCACTAAGTGTTTATTCTTTGATAGCCAGCTTCCCATTTCCAATTATATTAGCTTTAGTATTGAATCAAATACGAGTTGTTAAATTTAAAAAAACAGTTCAAACAGTAACATATATGCCATATTTTATTTCTGTTGTTGTAGTTGTAGCAATGATGCAATTATTTACATCACCAGCTAATGGAATTATTAATAATATTATTGTGTTTTTCGGTGGCGATCCAGTAAATTTTATGGCTGAACCAGGATGGTTTAAAAGCCTGTATGTTTTTTCTGGAATTTGGCAAAGAACTGGTTGGGACAGTATCATATATTTAGCAGCCTTGTCATCCGTTGATCCTAGCCTGTATGAGGCAGCATCTATTGATGGAGCAAACAAATGGCATAAAATTATCTATATTGATATACCAAGCATTATACCAACCATGATTATTTTGTTGATTTTAGCAAGCGGTAATCTGATGAATGTAGGCTTTGAGAAAGTATTACTCATGCAAAATGATTTAACAGTAGGCGTATCAGAGATTATTAATACTTACACTTATAAGGTGGGATTGATAGAAGCTCAATATAGTTATTCAGCAGCTATTGGTCTATTTAATACAATAGTCAACTTTATATTGTTGGTAACCCTCAATCAAATTGCCAAGAAAAAAGGTGGTATGAATCTATTCTAATGGAAAGCATTTGAATTAAGAGAGGAGAGGGATCATGAATATGAAGTCTAGGAAAGATACAGTAGTTACAGTAGTTATATATGTCATTGCAGCGGTTGCATTAATACTGTCTTTATATCCACTATATTTTGTTATCATTGCATCAATAAGTTCACCAGTAGCAGTTGAAGCCGGGCAGGTCTATCTATTTCCAGTGGATCTATCCTGGGAAGGATACATAAGGGTTTTTCAAGACTCCAGATTGTGGATAGGGTATCGAAATACAATTTTTTATACAATAGCAGGTACTTCTTGCAGTCTACTTTTTACATTACCAGCTGCATATGCCTTATCACGTAAGGACTTTAAAGCAGGGAAAATATTTATGTTTTTTATGACTTTTACTATGTTCTTTAATGGAGGACTTATACCTACTTATTTGTTAATAAAAAATATTGGTTTATATAACACACCATGGGTAATGATCTTACCATTTTGTCTAAATATATATAATCTAATCATTACGCGAACCTTTTTTACGAGAAGTATACCAAGTAGCTTACTAGAAGCTGCTAAAATAGATGGATGTGGTAATTTTAGATTCTTCATCAGCATTGTATTGCCACTATCGAAAGCAATTATTGCTGTAATCACATTATATTATGCGGTTGCACAATGGAATGAATATTTTAAAGCACTCATTTATATACGTGATGAAGAACTGAATACTTTGCAATTAGTTTTACGATCAATCTTATTGGAAGGCGAAACCTTATCCAATAGTGGTGGTGAAAGTGCCATTCAGGCAAAACGTATAGCAGGACTCATGAAATACTCAATAATTGTTTTGGCATCACTTCCTGTTATTATCATCTATCCATTCATGCAAAAGTACTTTGTACAAGGCGTTATGATTGGAGCAATAAAAGAATAATTGGAATAGATTAATGCTTACTGGAGGATAGGTTTACATCAAACAAAAGAAATATAATAGATAAGCTTATATACTTTGTTTATCTTCAATTATATTAATACCAAATTAAAGGGAGAGGGAGAGAGATTCATATGAAAATCTACAAAAAGATTATTGCGTTATGCCTTGGTGCAACCTTAGTATTCACAGGTTGTTCTGGAGAAACAGATACGAATAGTAATACAGAAACAAATGATGACAAAAATATACAGGTAACAGCTAATTTTAATGAGACAGGTTACCCTATTGTTGATGAAGAAATGACATTAAGCGTTATGTTTGCAGGGGCAACACAAACGGAGTCACTTGAGTCTATGCCTTCAATTCAGAATTTAAAAGAATTAACCAATATCGGAATCGATGTAGAATTCATTGGAGGTGATGATTTTAGAACAAAGGTTAACCTTGTACTAGCCAGTGGAGATTTACCAGACGTTATATTGGGTGGTGAAGGTCTTAAAGATGTGGATATTTTAAATAACAAAGAGTATTTTTATCCATTAGATGACTATCTTCAATACGCTCCCAATGTACAAAAAATGTTTGAAGAAGTACCAATTCTAAAGAAGATTGCAACTGCTCCAGATGGACATATATACAGCTTACCATCATACCGTCCATTTAGACCTCAAGTTAATAATGCATGGATTATTAATACAACATGGTTAGATAACTTAGGGTTGGATATGCCAACAACAACTGAAGAATTTTATAGTGTTCTTAAAGCATTTAAAGAAGAGGATGCCAACGGTAATGGTGATCCAAATGATGAATTACCATTTACAACTGATCCCAGTGGAATGTTCAGCTATCAAGACTTATTTAATGCATTTGGTATAACAAATACAGCAAACTTTGTTAACGAAAAGATGGATATTCGTGATGGTAAAGTAAGATTTACACCTATAACAGAGGAATACAAAGAAGCAATGAAATATATGCGCCGTCTTCTGGAGGAAGAGTTGATTAATCCTGAACTCTTTACAGCAACTGACTTTTGGACTATCGGACAAGTCGATTCTAACGGTGGAGCAAAAGTTGGAGTTATCACAAGTTGGACAGCGCCACAAATGGTAGGACAATGGGCTGATCAATATGAAGTATTATTACCACTTGAAGGACCTAATGGTCATAGAGGGATTACAAACGAGTTAATGCAAACAACAGTTGTTAAGAATCCATTTGTCATACCAAGAACAAATAAAAATCCTGAAGCAACGATGCGTTGGATTAATGAGTGGTATGGTGAAGACATGACTGTACAAGCTTTCTTTGGTTCATTTGGAGAAGGTACTAAGAAAAATGATGACGGAACCTACAGCATTTTACCACCAGCTGATGATACCAAAAATCCAGATGAATGGAAATGGATCAAGGGTGTTGCTGACCCAGCACCAGTTTATTTCTCAGAAGAACTACAAGATAAAATTTTAGATGCTGATTTCCATAAGCTAAAAGCAAGTTATGATGATCTATACGGAGACTTAATTGAACCAATTGAAAATACATTCCCAATGATGACTTGGGCACCAGAAGAATCTACAGAATTGTCAACATTGTATGGTGATATCTATACATATGTCGATCGAAAAGCAGCTGAGTGGATGATGAATGGTGGCATTGAAGAAGAATGGGATGATTATATTAAAGAAATTAATAAAATGGGCTATGATCGTTTAATGGAGATTTATCAGACTGCTTATGATCGATTCATGAATTAGAAGGTAAAAAAATTAGTGATCTGGTATTATAATCCATGAAGTATTAAGCCGCTATGTTCCTATGATGGAGTATAGCGGCTTTGTACTCACTTATGTTAGAATGGTAGTAATTAAATTGATTATACAGTTTATGGAACAAATGATTGAATCGTAGCGTCTAAAGATGGGTGGTGATATAAATGAAAGTAAAGATAATCTTAATGTTACTGTTAATTAGTACGATTGTCAGTGGTTGTTCAAGAATAATGAGAAAAGATACCTCTAAGGGAGAAGTTGAACCTATAACCCTATTTGAATACAATAATGCCTATTATGAATACCTAGATGATGAGTATTTAGAAGTGCATGATATCTATAGGGAAATTACTCAAGAGGATTTAGGTGATGAAATCTATGAAATACCTTCAGGAACCATAGGTCATGATTCAGCATACGATCATTCCAAAGTATATGAATATAAAGCTTTTAATAGTAACGCGATTGTAGTGGTGGATAAAAAAGGCCTGTATCAAGTATTCGGTTTTTGTAACTTTATCGATGATCAACCTAATGATGCTAAGAGAATTCTAGAAGTCTACAATGTGACCAGCCCAGAAGATATTGTTTGCATCGAAGAGTTTTCTCCTTATGCAGTGAATAAGATAGGGATAACTGTACCTCAAACCGTCAATATTTTTAAGGATAAAGAATATATTGAACACTTCTATTCAGAATATAAAGATATGAAGGATGTAGGTTCTGATCAATATGAAGAGGATGCATTTGGAGACGTAACAGAAGAACAATGGCAAAATGGCTACGATGCATACCTAGAAGGACAAAGAGATTTCTACTTGAATCTAACCAATGGACTGAGAATCAAGTTAAGCTTTTATCCTGAGATAGGGTATATGGATGGCTATTTGGCACACTACAAAATAACAGAAGAATTTAGCGAATTCTTAAGCAATAAGACCTCTCACTGAGAGGTCTTTAATTGATTAAATGAGCACTAGAATTTATTTTTTATCTTTATAAAAAGTATTATATAAATAAGTTACAGCAATTACGGATAACATAAAATCTGTTACTGGTGTATCGGTTTTGAAAATAGAACCTGCAACAATGAATACTAAAAATGAAATTAATACTATACTGATTATATTGATGCTATTATTATTCAATTACTTCACCCTTATCTTATTCAAATGTAATTACGCTATTATTGAAAATAGTTAATACTGACTAGATCCACTTATATAATTAACTAGATAATAATAGAATAACATTATTTTTCTAATACCTCAATTGTGAAGCTCTTTAAATTCTGTTTAATGCTTCCTCCAATTAGAAGGTGATAGATTCATGTACTTCTTAAACATGCGAGAAAATAAATAACCATCACTATAGCCAACTGAGTCTGCAACTTCTGTTATAGTTAAAGACGTTTTTTCAAGTAAATTACAAGCATGATTTAAGCGATACACTATTAAATATTTCTGTGGTGATATATTCAGGTGAGTACTAAATAACTGATATAAATACTTTCTACTTATACCAACATATTGAGCTACCTCATCAATGGTCAACTTCCTAGAAAAGTTCTGATGGATATATTGGATAGATTGCTCGATATAATCTTGTTGATAAGCTTTTGAGTTTTTTTCTTCTGGGTTATGCTTCTTTCCAGCTGATAAAAGGTAAAAAAATTGATAGAGAAGACTTTTATTATGGTAAGAGTTGGATCTATAGTTGTTAAAGCTATCATAAAGAGCATTCATGCAATCATGCAACTGCATATCTTTGTCATAAGTAAAGACAGGATTTTCTTGATTCAATCCCACGTCATCTAAAAACTCTTTAGCCTTAGTTCCATTAAATGCAACCCAATTGTATTCCCAAGGGTTAGCTTCACTAGCCTTATATTCTGTCAGCGTATTGGGGGTAATGAGAAAACCTTGATTTTCATGTAGTTGATATGTTTGATTATCGACTTTATAGATACCATTACCTTTTACAATGTAGTGAATAATATAGTAGTTTCTTAC
Source organism: Vallitalea okinawensis (assembly GCF_002964605.1). NCBI lineage: Bacteria > Bacillati > Bacillota > Clostridia > Lachnospirales > Vallitaleaceae > Vallitalea > Vallitalea okinawensis. The sequence continues at coordinate 927,863 of NZ_PQDH01000001.1, read as the reverse complement.
GCCCCTTCTATAATGATTAGGAGGACAAGCTTGCTTGCCACTAAAGTATAAATCCAAATCTGAGGAAAGTATCTTATCAAATTGCATATCAATAATAGTTGTTTCATTAGATTTAAACACGAATAAGAACCTCCCTCTAAAAACCTGTCATTAACAGTCATTATACCATGTTCATCAGTCATTATACAATTGATTACCGCCTGTTCCATTATTATAATGATGGTAGATAAATGGCCGTTTACTCAATAATGATGATATTGGAGGTAGTACATTGAGTCTACAACATGGATTAATAGACAATAATAGAATGACGCTTCTTAATAATGGTTATGGTTTTCAAGGGTTCAGCTTTTCTATTCACTTAGCAAATAAATTGTTATGCAGTTCAAATGCCTATTTAGTAGAACATAATGGTGATACCTACACATTTGAGTGGGAAGACGGGGTAAGAGTCAACTATTCAGTTAAGTTAGACCATACAGATCCAATAGCCTATTTAAGTATGACCGTTATTAACAGATCCCAAAAGAATATATGTATTCAATCAGTATCACCACTCAGTATCGCTAATGAGACAATGGTACTTGGAGAAGGTATTGATGACTGGATACTGTATAAAAATGGTATAAGGAAAAATGATACAGTATCCATTTATAAATTCCAAGATCCTGATTATGATTTGAAAGAAGTCATAGGACAAGGTGATGAGTTAGGTAAAATAACCTATATTGATAGTCAACAAGATCAGGTATCTATTAATAGCCAATACCTCACTGTATTAAAATCAGAAAGCACTGGTCAATCCATACTTCTTGGCTCTATTGAACCAACTCAGGAATTCTCTAGCCATAACTTCATATGTTCTAGAGATGAAAAAAACTTTGAGTCACTGTCAATAAATGTTCCATTAGATAATATGACTCTGTCTAGTGACGAAGAGTATAACCTTGGGTCAGTTATGATTTCCTTTGAACAGGATTTTAAAGCTATACAACACTACGCCGAAATCAGTAGTCAAGGTCTAGATAAAAATTGGAGGCAATTACCTCAACTAGGCTGGTGCTCTTGGTACTTCTTTTATGAAAACATCACTCAAGAAAAAGTACTAGCAAATGCAGAAATAATAAAGCAGTACGATCTACCGCTGGAAGTGATGCTAATTGATATGGGATGGGAACAACGATTGGGAGATTGGTATGCTAATCATAAATTTAGTAACGGTATGAAATGGATGGCAGATCAGATTAAGTCTTATGGGCTAAAACCAGGTTTATGGTTATCGCCCTTTTGGGTAGAGCCACGAAGTGAGATACACCTGAATCATCCTGAGTGGTTATTGCATGATTCTAGTGATAAACCCATTGTATTCAGATGTCATATTGATGGATATATCATAGATACATCTATACCAGAAGCTTATCAATGGATTACTAATGTATTTAAGAGAGTCTCAAAGGAATGGGGATTTGAAGTGGTGAAGGTAGATTTCTTAAGAGCTGTAGCTATCTATGAACAGGCTCAATTTAAGAATCCAGTATCACGGGCAGAGGCTTTACGATTAGGTATGGAAGCTATTCGAAGGGGGATAGGTAATGATGTAACCATGATAGCCTGTGGAGGACAATATGGTCCAACCCTTGACATAGCCGATATCAATCGGACCAGTAATGACATAACGGCTAAGTGGTCAAGTGTAAGAAACACATTCAAGAAAAATATCTTGAGGTATTGGATGAATAAGAAATGGTGGGTCAATGATCCAGATTGTATCATTCTCAGAGATGAAACTGAAGGGACACCTGGTTATATTGCTGGTCATAAGAAGGACGAAAGAGGAAGCTTCAACAACCTTGAAGTAGAAACAATTATCGATCTCTTCAAAGCCTTAAACGGTACTTTTTTATTAGGGGATGATCTTTCCCAATTAAGTGATGATAAACTTATTATAATTAAAGAAGCTCTTAAGAACTACAACAAAGAAAGTAGTGGAGCTGTCCCAAGAGATCTCTTTAATAATCTTTACCCACATATTTTAGAGAAGAAAATTAATTCTACAACCCATGAAGTAACCATTGTCAATTGGAGAGAGGAATCAGAAGGTATTCAGGAGAGTTGGAGGTTATCTGAATTAATAGGAGAGCAGGATGATCAGAGTAGTTATAGGGTTACAAATCAAAAGACTGGTCAGGTTCTAGGAGAATTTAAAGTGACTGATACCCTTCCAGCTTGTCATATACCACTACATGGTAGTATCAAATTGCTTATTACAATAGCTTAAATAAGAGAGAGCTCGTCTAAATCATTTTATTTAGATGGGTTCCTTAAGTCGTTGACTATAATTTATCTTTTGGCATAAAAACATCTATTCTTTTATAAATTATTGTTAAATTGGGCATAATAGGTTGCGTACAAAGTGTACGTTGTGTATACTATAAGTAGAATAGGTAGGTGGTACTAAATGATTCAAAGTTCTACAGAAGTTCGTAAAAATTGGGGAGCTTTCATAGACGATGTTATGCGTAAGAAACCAGCGTTTGTCAAAAGGAGTAGAGATATATTTACAGTTCTTTCAATTGAGCAATTGGACTTAATATTATCTAAGTATTCAATGTCCGGTCACATTATTGCAGAAGAAGATGGGAGTTATACAGCGACTATTAATGAAATTGATCTTGTTGCAAATGATGAAACGAAAGATGGAGTAAAAGAAAAATTGATTGATGATTTATTAGAGTATGCAGAAGAATATATAGAAGAATTCTCACTGTATTATCACTCATCTAATAGAAGAGAACATTTCCCCTATATATACAAAACACTAGCCCACGCCCATGAAAAAGACAAAATTAGCGAACTACTTAATTTAGAAGAAAAGTAGATTGAGGGGAATCGTATGCCAACGTGGAAAGAACTAAAAAGATTTTATGAAAGAGATAATTGGGAACTCTATAAAAATACGGATCATTATTTTTTTAGAAAGCGAATGTCTAATGGGGAGTTAAAAAGAACTAAAGTATCAAGAGGGTCAAAAGAAATACCACGGAATTTGTGGGAAGAAATATTGAGAAGACAGCTAAAAGTAACCGAAGAATATTTTAACAGTACAAAATGAAGGACTCTAACATCATAAGAATGTTGGGGTCTTTTAAACTGTATAGAATTTGACAAACCTTCAAACCGTAGAGCTAAAGAAATAGTTAGATTAAATCCAGCTATTTCTTTTTTCACATTTAGCTTATCTTCTTGATTTTGAATACAATATGGAGATTTGAGGATTCTGTTTCATGTATTTCTAAATTATAGTTTTCTTTTTTGAATGGCATGTGAGGTATATCGGATATCTGATTGAGAATATTATTTAAGATATTTTGTGCTAGATATTCTGTTTGAGAGATTATAAGAAAGTTAAAGCAAATGCAGGGAACGACGTGATCTCTAGTGAAAGTGAAAGCAATATTTTCCGAACTTAGAAACTTCTTTATTTCAGTACCAAAATAATTACTTATGTAACTGTTAACTACGGTTACATTGCTATGAACTTTTAAAAGATTAATCTTAATACTAGAAGAATATTGCATGTTATACCTCCTAAAAATAATTTAACTCTATAGTTTATCTTATTCCAAAAGGTTTAGGTAGTATAACCACTCACTTTGTAAAACATGACTATAACTACATGGAGATTTGGTACTTTAGCTTTGTGAAAAGTCTTCTTTTAGAACACCAATTAATCCTGTTAACATAATTAAAGCACCAATACATACTAATATATGACCATTAGGAACTGGTACCAATGGACCGGCTAACCCGTAAATTAAAAGTCCAATTAGAACCAAAACTGTTTTCCACCTTTTAACGTTAGCAGATGACATCATCAATAAAACAAGTATAATAAAGCCCAGTATGAATAAGATTGGTCCATAGCTTAAAAATAATATACCAAAAGTAGATGAATTAAGTATTTCTAAGAATTCTCCAATCACCTCGTTATTACCTACTTTCCAAGCATCCCAAAGTATAAAGTCATAGGCTAGTAGACCAGTCACACCAATAATTCCAGCATATGATAAAAACACACCTAGTATTGTTGTTTTTATTTTCTTTTCATCTATGTAAGAAATTAATTTATTGATTAAAAAAGGTAAAAAGATGATAGCTACAAGGACAAATAAATGAGATATCAGCCACTTCAGACTGTTATCCTTAGCGCTATTTATTTCTCCTAGTATTGTATCCTGTGTTATTGGATGAGTAAGTTCTGATAATGCAAAGAATAATGGTACGACTATTAATGCTATTCTACCTAAAGTCTTATTAATGATATCTTTTGTATTCACTTTTTAACACTCCTTATTTTGAAATTAATATAGTTATTTTTAGGGCTCAAATTGAGTTTGAATTCGTGACCTATTTGTACAAATTATATCACAATATACATGAATTTGGAATTTGTGAAGTTGAATAGAAAAGTAGCTTTAATTTAGGGGATATAAATAGATCTTACTTATTTATATTAAGAGTATTTAATAATTAATTTCAAGTACGTAATTCTCTTGCCACAAATTACCTTTGGAGTAAAATCAAGATCAAAGTATAATCTTAAGTGATTAAGAATATATGAGCGAGGATGAAGATGTGAGTGGGTAAATGGTGGAACAAATTGATATATACAGTTGAATATATTGGTTACACAGTTTTAGGAGTGATTATTTGTGTTATAGTAATATCTATTTTGCCAGATAAGATTACTGATGTACTTGCTGTAGTTTGCGGAGTAGTTTTTATTGGAAAAAGGATTATAAAGACTATTAATAGATATTTGAAATAAGATGTAGCAATTATTCAAAAAATCACATTGATCTACTTGGTAATGTGAAATAATATTAGGGGTGAGTAGAATGAAAATGTTAAAAGTTTTTCGTATATATTTTATAATTGTGTTAGTAGGAAGTGTATTATTACCGATTTTTACAGAGGCTACGTACAATCTTATGTTACCAGCATATTTTTTGCTTCTGGTACTTATATTTGTTTTTGGTAAATTGATCAGATATTTAGAAAAGAAAGAGGTAACTGATGAGGTAATTCAAAATTATGCTGTCGAACATGTAAAACCCAAAGTGAGAGTGTTCATCAATTTTATAATAATCATAATGATTATTAACTTCATAGGTATTGCTATAAAAGAGCAAGACATAACACCTTTGTTAGTCTTTAGCCCTATAATACTAATAACTTATTTAGTTGCACGTTACTTTTCCAGATAAACATATAGTGAGAACTACGATATGATCAGTGTAGTGAATAAAGAAAGATTATCCTATATATATCATATTTGATATATATAGTTGTTTAATTTCAGGCAATTCATGATGCGTTAGGGAATTATCAAAAACCGACCAAGTTCCTGTACAAGTAACCGACCAAGTTAAAAGACTTTGTAATGCCGTTGATGTATTTAGTGATAACCCTGAAATAGGCCAGATTTTTTTTGTAGGTAAAATTTATTTATTAGTTATAGTATAAATTTTGTAAAGTATTATGATATAACAATCCATAGAAAAATAGTCTATATCTATGGATTGTTTTGTTTTGTAACTTAATATGATAAAATGTAATGGAATGAAGAATATATTAATAAGAACCAGCAGAGTATGTCATCTCATAGCTGTGGCTATAAACTTCAAAGATGTTACCAAAGGGATCTTCAACATAGCACATTTTAAATGGTTTCTCTCCAGGATAGTACTCACGAATAGGCATTCTTTGTTTACCACCATGTTCAACGATCTTTGCAACAAGTCCTTCAATATCAGGATCTTGAACAGAAAAATGGAAAAGTCCAGTTTTCCAATACTCGAAATGGTTTTCTGGCTTTTCATTATGAGGGAATTCAAAGATCTCCACACCGATTTTATCACCTGTTGATAAATGGGCTATGCGGAAACTTTCCCAATCCTCACCGAAAACGTCGTTGCACATAATACCAATAGCTGAATCATCTTTAGTAATTTCTGTTGGTTCCATCAATACATACCAACCCATTACTTCACTATAGAATTTAACAGCTTCGTCGAGGTTAGGGACAGATAATCCAATATGAGAAAAGGTTCTAGGATACATATAGAATCACTCCTTATTTTTAATGAGGCAAGTATAACATTAAAAGAAATACAATACTAGTATGCACTTTTTAGTTATATACTAACTAAAAAGTTAGTTGGAGCAGAGAAAATGAAAGATAAAATAGAAGTTAATGAAAAAGGAAAATTAGATTGTTCCATCGAAAGAACCATGTCCATTATAGGTGGGAAGTGGAAGCCTGTTATATTGTGGCACCTTGGTACAGATGGAACACTACGATACAATCAGTTAAGAAAGATGCTTCCTGGCATCGCTCACAAAATGTTGAGTCAACAACTCAGAGAATTGGAAAAAGATAATTTAATAATTCGAAAGCAATACAATGAAGTACCTCCTAAAGTAGAATATTCTCTGACTGAAAGAGGACAAACAGTTATGCCTATACTGCAGTTGATGCACACTTGGGGTAAAGATATAAAGTAGATTATCCTTGAAAAGTGTAGGTTAGATTACTGTAGCTTGGACCAGAAGAAAAACCAAGTTTAGTATATAACTGTTCTGCTGGATTTCCCACCATAACACCTAAGGTAATAACAGGGGAGATCGTGTGTGCAATGTTTATTGTTTTAAGCATCATAGCTTCTGCAATTCCTTTTCTACGATATTCTGGTATTACAGAAACTTGATGAATGGTTGAAAAGTTATTCGGTGAGTCAGGGTATATCCCTGCAATACATACTCCTACTAGGTCATGATTATCAATATCTTTAACAATTGTACTTAGGTGCAACGATTCAGTCTGCAAAAAAGCTTGAAATCGCATATTAATTGCTTTCTCAATTTCCGATTTATCAGGTGCTTTGTATTTTGAGGTAAAGCCAGAGGAATGTGCTTCAAAAACAGTCTGTACAATATTAGGAATATCTTTTATGGTTGGTTCGTCAAAATAGAAATTTTTACAAAGAACAACATTGCTTTGTTCTGTTGGTCGAAGCATTCTTCGTTGAGTCATTTTAATCGTTACTGAAAATTGTTTATTTAATAGATTAACATCCAGATCGGATATATTAGTTAAATATAGTTCATTTTTAGAACAGGTTTTATAAGCAAAGTCCAAAACGATTTTCCAAAATAACATCCTGTCGTTAAATGGTGGGTACATAAAAGGATAACTTACTTGATCATCTAATAATATAAATCCGCCAATTAATTTATCTTTTAAAAAAACAAAATAGCTATTTACCTTCGATTTAAATACATTCACGCGCTCGTTCCAATCAAATCTCAAAAATATATTGGAATCTGTATAAATAGTATGATATATTGCAAATTTTTCGCTATTTACTGTAGTGCAGGTACATTTATCCATAACATTAAACACCGCCTAATATTAATTATCTTTATGTCTTAATATATCATAGATTAAAACTCGATATTATAGAATGAGTGCCTCACTTACCCATCCCCCTACCAAACACGTCAACATAGGTATGAGCAAAAGCACTTTTAAATTCATTAGTAGCTTCAGCAACCTCTGGATCACCATTGATCTCAAGAATAGCATATCCAATAAGTGATGTATAAAGTAATCTTGAAAGTATTTTAACATCAAAATCTTCAACAATTCCCTTACTCTTTAGAATCGTTAACTTTTCTTCGAGGGTTTCAAGATATGGCTTTACAATTCGCTCATAATACATAGGTCCTAATGTCTTATCAGTAAGCAGTTCTGGAATAAGAGCCTTGATAATTTTTCGATCTCTAGCCTTAGCTTCTTGATCAATATCAGCATTTTGTTTATACATGTTGAGAATAAATTCTTGAACAGATTCAACTTCTGTAGAAACATTAAAATCTCGTTTATTATTCACATATCTTTCAACGATGGTCATTAAAATTTCATTCTTATTTTTAAAATAATTATAAAGAGTGCCTTCTGCCATATCAGCTTCTTTAGCAATTTCTTTTGTTGTAGCACTTTTAAAGCCCTTCTGGCTGATAACAGTAGCAGCAGCTTCTAAAATTTCTTCTTGAATTCTTTGTATTCGTTTAGCTTTTCTGGAGTCTATAGTGGACATTTTTGATTCGCTCCTCATATTTTGAGTTTGCACTCATAATATCATAATAGGAGTAGAAAATCAAGAAAGATATAGATATGATATTTCTGCTGAAACAGTTGACAAAAATAAAATATGAGCATATACTCAAATTATGAGTAGTTATTCATGAGGGGAGGCTACATGATGACAATATACTATAATTCTGTTACTCAGGAGAATGCAAAGTTATATTATAGTTTTGAAACGAAGGAAGATGTGAAAATATCTGAAGTAGGTGGAAAAGCTAGGTCGTTAATAAGAATGACTCAAGGTGGATTTAATGTACCAGGAGGTAGTGTTTTAACAGTTAAGTTTTTTGAGGAATGGTTAGAACAAATCACTGAGCTAATGACATTTCAGAGCAATGCCAATAATCCAAAAGCCTTTAAAGAAATGGCAGTGGAATTAAAAGAATACGCAACGGCATTAGAGTATAGCCAAGAGCAGAAGGAAGTTATCGATGAAATATTAAAAGATCTAGGGATGGATGACAGATATGCAGTTAGATCATCATCACCAGAGGAAGATTTAAGCGGAGCTTCTTTTGCAGGTGGCTATGAGACATTTCTTGGTGCCACAAAAGATACCATCTATGAGTGCATCAAAAAGGCTTTTATATCATGCATGGATGAAAGGGTATTTCATTACAAACATCAAAACGGATTTGATACCAGCATCCTTAGAATAGCAGTCATCATACAAAAGCAAATCAATTCTAGTTCATCAGGAGTTGGATTTTCATTGAATCCACTGAATAACTGTTATGATGAAGCAGTGATTAATGCTAATACCGGTCTTGGTGAAAGTGTTGTTTCTGGATTAGTCACACCTGATGAATTCATTGTGGATAAGTATCGTGAAGAAATAATAGAAAAAACATTGGGATCAAAAGAACAGGCTATTATTCTAAGTGAACAAGAAGGAACAAAAATAATTGCAGGAAGCCAAGAGATGTATTCCATAGATGATCAGAAAGCAATAAGAATAACGAAATTAATAAATGATATAGAAGACTACTACGGTTTTCCTGTTGATATTGAGTGGGCGTTTAGTGGTAATGAGCTTTATATCCTGCAATCAAGACCTATAACCACTTATATCCCTTTACCAAAAGAAATGTTAACTGAACCAGGAGAGCCAAAATTATTATACCTCGATGGAAGCTTAACCAAGCAAGGTATTACCACGCCTATATCCGTTATGGGGTGTGACTGCATTGATAAAACCCAAAGAGTTATGTTTAAGAACATGGTTGGTAAAGCGGATGTTACAAATGCTAAATCTGGAATGGCTTGCACGCTAGGGGGGAGGATGTATGCTAATCTTTCCATCATGATTAAGTTCCAAGGTAAAGAAAAAGTGATTAAAGGAGCAAGATTTTCTGATATAGGATCAGCTGAACTGATCAGAGCCCTTGATATAAGTGAGTATATACCTAAGAAGATGCCAGATGCCATGAAGGGTACTATATGGGGTGCTATTAAGAATAATATTGGTACGGTTAAATACATCATGAAGGCAGCGAAAGACCCTGCCCAATATAAAGCATGGTATCAAACTTATGAAGATGACTTTGAGAATTACCTTGAAGACATTATGAATAAAGAAATGAAACTATCGGATGCGCCAACCTTAATCTTTAATGAATTCCTTGTCCTATTGAACAAAATGATGGCAATGACATTTGCAGCTGAAATAGCTAGAAATAGAATTGAGAAAATCCTTAAAAAGAACTTTCAAGATCATGAAGAGAAAATGCATTTATTACAAAGATCCTTACCTAATAATATCACCATTGACATGGGATTAATGATGTACGATATCTCCCAATTTGATCAAGTAAAGAACCTAGAATATCATGAGTTTGAGAAGATGCTAGACAATCATCAATTAGAGCAAACACTTGAAAAGAAGTGGAATGAATATATTAAGTTATACGGTTCAAGAACAACCAATGAACTGGACATTGCTACAACTAGACCTTATGAAGATGCTAGAAGTATCTTCGAACAGATTAAAAGAATGTCTTTTATAGACCAAAAAGATAGTCCATATGAAATCTATAATAAGGCTAAAGAATTAAGAGAAAAGACCTATGTAGAGATTCTAGAACAATTAGGTGCTAGAGATCGCAAAAAGCTTAAGAAACATTATAGAAACTTGGTAGCCTTAGGTGGTAAACGTGAAGAACTAAAATACTGGTATATCCGATCAATCGATGCAGTACGTCAAGTAGTTATGCGTAAAAGTAAGCAATTATTGTATGAAGGAAAGATTAATAAGAGTGAAGATATCTTTTGGCTTAAACTTCATGAGGTAGATGAAGCATTCCATATGAGTAAAGAAGATGTAGCTGCAATAATTGATGAAAAGAAACCTTATTACCGATTATTAGCGCAAGTTAATGAATTCCCTAAATTAATCGATTCAAGAGGTAAGATATTAAGACTTCCACAGGTAGAACCAAAAGAAGGGGAATTAGTAGGTCAGCCTATTTCACCAGGAGTAGTTGTAGGTCGCGTGAAAGTTCTAAAGACACCCGATGAAAAACCTTTACTACCAGGAGAAATCATGGTAACAAGAGCAACAGATCCAGGATGGACACCACTATTCATCAATGCTTCCGCCATATTACTTGAAGTAGGCGGTTTACTACAACATGGAGCCTTAGTGGCAAGAGAATACGGTAAGCCCTGTATAGCAGGTATCGATCATGTCATGGATATATTAAAAGATGGTCAATTGGTGGAAATAGACGGTGGTAGAGGATTGATAAAAATACTTGAAGATTAAGGTACATTCAATTAATAATAGATGGTTTGGAAAAGAAGTTCTGTTATTGAGTGATTTAAATAATAATGACTAATAATTTGTACACAATGGATATGTATAGTATAATTTGATGAGTGCTAACATAACGGTAAGCGGTTGGTCACTCCCTTATAAAAAGGGGGTGCATATTATGGAGTATTTGATTATATTGGTAATACTATTAATACTAATAGAACAGATTCTACATAAAAATAACAACCGCTAACTGCCATTAGTCGGTTGTTAAAAATTATAACCACTATTGGACCAACCGTTTATCGTTGGCACTTTATACTTTTATTATAAATCTCAAGATAAGAGATGTCAATTCACTTTAATCATCTTTCTCCTGTGAAAGTTGTTTCACATGTTCTTGTTTATATTGCTTAGGTGTCATACCACAAATCTTCTTAAATATCTTAGTAAAGTGACTTTGAGTTGTATAACCAAGCTTATTAGAGATTTCCACAATAGAGAGTTCCGTTAGCAAGAGGAGATGTTGAGCCTTCTTGATACGACTCTGATGAATGTATTCTGAAAAAGGAATCCCAACTTCTTGTTTAAAAATTCTTGATAGATAACTACTATTAACATCAAGATCCTCAGCAACTTGAGTTAATGATAAGTCATCATATAGATGCTGATCAATGTAATGAAGGGTATTCTTTATAAGTGGAGATGTAGGTGTCTTTCGATGAACAATCCCACTTTTAATTTGACTCATGAAGTCCATGAGCATAACAGCATTTAAATAATTTAATGCTTCTTCATCTTCAAGTGATTCAATCTTATTGATGTATAGATCACTTAAGTAATAAGCGTATTTCTCTTCTAATCCAGCTTTCATGGCAACCCTTGTAATAAGAGCACAGCTGCAAATCATGTTATTCTTCTTTGAACGAACAGGATTACCTTGACACAGCACTGGTGTTGGATAGCTGCTGTATTCACGTGCTATCTTTTCAACTTCTTCAATATTACCTTCTATTAATGCAAGGTTCAATCTTTTCTCTAAAGCATAAGGGTGATGAGAATCAAGTAGAGTATCATCCTTTTCGAGTTGTTTACTTTCCTTCATGATATCAGTCATATTAAAAGATTCTTGTATTTCCTTTAAATTAATATTGCCTATAAACACTCCATCACCACCTAAAGAATGTAATTCATCTATTGTCATTAGTATAGCACAGATTGGACTAAGTATAATAGCTTAAAAAATTCCTTATTTAATGCTATAGTACAATTTATATAATACTACACATCAGACACTCATGATTTTCACATGTTTTAATGTGGAATCTTTAAAGTAAAATATAGAACAAAAAATAGTAAACAGTATGATATAACTTAATTCAAAAAAGTTGTACAATATAACTAATTCGATCGAGTTGGATGAGTACATGATGGACAACAATATACTATATACAGGGAGTGGTAGGGATGAGTATCAAAGAGAAGTTTCTCACAAGTAGAGCAGAACGTATGGCGTATGGGGGATTTTTTGTTGGGCAAAACATCATATTTATATTCGTATTACAATATTTGACCATGTTTTATACAGATATTGTTGGCTTAGCACCGGCGGCAGTAGGTACACTATTTTTAGTTGCTAGAGTATGGGATGCCGTTAATGATCCTATTCTTGGAGCTATAGTGGATCGCTCTAATTTTAAAAGTGGTAAGTTTAAGCCATGGATTAATGCCGTTATTGTGTTAATGCCTATAGCGACTATAGCAGTTTTTTGGAATGTAGGTGGGGGATCAACTTCTAATTTGGTTTACGCCTATATCACATATATACTATGGGGCATGATCTATACAATAAGTGATGTTCCAATCTTTGCAATTGCTACAGTTATGACTGATAATATAGATGAACGTGTTAGTCTTATTTCCATAGGTCGATTTGCAGCCGGTATTGCAGCTCTTATAGCAGCTGCATTAGGTGCACCGATTATTGAAGCATTAGGATGGACAACAGCCACGATTGTGTTAATGGTTATAGCATTTGCTGTTATGCTACCTGTTCGATTTTTAGTTAGAGAACGAATTGTTTATGAACGTAAAGAGACAGTAAACTTAAAAAGTATGATTCAAGCAATTTCAAGCAATAAGTACTTAATGATATTTTACTTAGCTTTTATTATAATGGGGAGTTTGAATACTTCAAGCGTTGCAGGAATATACTTTGCTACTTACAATTTAGGTAGTTTAGAATTATTTATGATTATAAGCTTTATAGGTATGTCCCCAATGCTTGTTATACCAGTAATTCTTCCAGCTTTAGTTAGAAAATTTGGTAAGAAAAATATCTACATGACAGCAGTTATATTAGGCATTGTTACCTGTGTTGCCCAATACTTCATTGGTTACGAGAATTTTGCACTCTTCTTAGTCTTAAGCGCTATAAAAGGTATTGGTCTTATGATACCAGGGACTATGATGGGGCTATTCTCAGCTGATTGTGTAGAATACGGTGCCTATGTTACAGGACGACGTAATGAAGGTATTACATTTTCAGTGCAAACTTTCTCAGTAAAGCTAGGAACAGCTTTTGCAGGCTTTTTTGGTACAGTACTATTAGGTTATTACGGGTATGTTCCTAATGTACAACAAAGTGAAAGAGCCCTTGATGGTTTGTGGAAAATGATGACCATATATCCTGCAGTTGGACTTATAATAGCAGTGATCATCGTAGGGTTATTCTATAAACTAAAAGAATCTGATGTAAGAAGAATGATTGAAGAAATGAAAGTAAAGAATGCATAATAGAGGTATGGAGGTATAGAGAATATGAAAGAAAGAATTGAACAACTCATTGCAGAATTAACATTAGAAGAAAAAGCTTCCCTATGTTCAGGTCAAGATTTCTGGACAACACAACCTATAGAACGATTAGGTATTCCATCTGTGATGGTAACAGATGGTCCACATGGATTAAGAAAGCAAGCAGGAGATGCGGATCATCTTGGTTTTAATGAATCAGTTCCAGCAACATGCTTTCCTTCAGGTGCGGGGCTAGCATCTTCATGGGATAGGGAGTTGATCGAAGAAGTCGGTGTTGCGTTAGGAATAGAAACACAAACAGAAGATGTTGCCGTTTTATTAGGACCTGGTGTCAACATAAAACGTTCTCCACTATGCGGAAGAAACTTTGAGTACTTCTCAGAAGATCCTTACCTATCTTCACAGATGGCAAAGCATCATATATTAGGTGTACAAAGTCAAGGCGTTGGTACATCCATCAAACACTTTGCAGCTAATAATCAAGAGTTCAAAAGAATGTGCGTTGACACAATTGTGGATGAAAGAACTTTAAGAGAAATCTACTTAGCTAGTTTTGAGACGGCTATAAAAGAAGCAGAACCTTGGACTGTGATGTGTGCCTATAACCAGCTTAATGGTGAGTTCTGTGCAGACAATCGTAACTTGTTAACTGAAATCCTAAGAGATGAATGGGGATATGAAGGTTTAGTGGTATCCGATTGGGGTGCTGAAAATAATCGTATTGAAGGTATCAAAGCAGGAATGGACTTAGAAATGCCTGGCAATGGTGGTCGTAATGATGCCAAGATTATTCAAGCCGTTAAAGATGGAAGATTAGATGAAGAAGATTTAAATAAAGTAGTACGAAGAGTAATTGAATTAGCACTAAAAGGTACTGAGAATGCAAAAGAGATGACTTTCAATAAAGAAGAACATGATGCCTTTGCACGTCAAGTAGCTGGTGAATGCATGGTGCTCTTAAAGAACGACCAAGAGTTATTGCCATTAAAGAAAGAGCAAAAAGTAGCAGTCATTGGCGAGCTAGCAAAAAATCCACGATATCAAGGTGGTGGAAGTTCTCATATCAACCCAACATTTTTACACAATACTTGGGATGAAATAAAGGATATGGGGGATGTTAGCTATAGTCAAGGATATGAGTTACTATCTGATGATATAAATAAGGATTTAGAATCTGATGCCATTCAATTAGCCAAAGAAAATGATGTAGTGGTGATCTTTGCAGGTCTACCTGAGCGTTATGAATCAGAAGGTTACGACAGAAAACATTTAAGGATACCCGATAATCAAGTACATTTAATAGAAGAACTTTATAAAGCTAATCAAAAAGTAGTTGTAGTATTATCTAACGGTGGAGCTATTGAAATGCCATGGATTAACAGTACTGAAGCTATCTTAGAAGGTTATCTAGGTGGTCAAGCAAGTGGCGGTGCAGTTGTAGACGTTCTATATGGAAAAGTAAATCCATCTGGTAAACTTGCTGAAACCTTCCCAATGCAATTAGAAGATAACCCAAGCGAACTCTTCTCAACAGAAGCTAATCAAGTTACTTATCATGAAGGCATATTCGTAGGCTATCGTTATTATGATGCTAAGAAAATGAAGCCATTATTCCCATTTGGTCATGGCTTAAGCTATACAAACTTTGAATTCAAAGGCATCCAAGTAGACAGAAAAGAAATGAAAGATACTGACGAGGTTACTGTAAAGGTAAGTGTGGAGAATACAGGTAAAGTAACTGGTAAAGAAGTTATACAGCTTTATGTAAGGGATATAGAGTCTACTTTGAAAAGACCAATCAAAGAACTTAAAGAGTTTGCAAAAGTGGAATTAGCACCAGGTGAAGAAAAAGAGGTGACCTTTGTTCTAGGAAAACGAGCTTTTGCATATTATAACGTGGCTATCAAAGACTGGCATGTAGAAACTGGAGACTTTGAAATCCTCGTAGGAACTTCATCTGTAGAGTTACCTTTAAGTACAACAATCAAAGTAGAATCCACTGTGAAAGTAAAGAAAGTTTATACCATGAATTCTTCACTAGATGATCTTATGGAACATCCAATAGGAGCAACTGTTGTACAACAAGTTGTAGCAGGTATGAAAGAAGCCTTTGAATCCACTGGTCTATTCGATGCAGAAGGAGCCAAAGAAATGACCTCATCCTTTACCTTAAGAACAATGTTAATGTTTGGTGGTATGACAGAAGAGCAGATAGAGCAGTTAGTTGAGCAGTTGAATGCATAATTGTTGGGTAAGATTATTAGCAATATTGTCATAATATGATGACAACACTTCCAAAGATTTGGAGGTGTTTTTTTTTTATACTGTATTTAGAGAGAAGAGGAGGTGAGAACTTGAGTAGAGTGTGTTGCGTAGGTATAGCTGTAGCTGATGTAGTGGTAAAACCAATCCGAGTAATACCAGAACCGGGAAAGCTCGAATTGATAGATAGTGTAACGATGCATACAGGCGGCTGTGCAGTAAATGTAGCAATCGATTTAGCACAATTAGGTGTAAATGCAACTATTTGCTCATTGGTTGGAGAAGATGCATTTGGTGATTTTCTAGTTAGTAAATTAAAAGAAGTTGGTGTGCGTGTTGAGGGGATTAAAACTCAAAGTAAAGTAGCAACATCATCTTCAATAGTATTAAGTCAAGAAAATGGTGAAAGAAGTTTTTTACACAATATTGGAGCTAATGGGATTTTTGGAAAGTCAGATATTGATTGGGATACTATAAAGGAAAGTGACATAATTTTCGTAGCAGGATCTTTATTAATGACAAAATTTGATGGTCAAGAAACAGTTGAATTCTTAAAAAAAGTAAAATCTATGAACAAAACAACTCTTCTAGACACTGCATGGGATTCCACAGGGGCATGGTTTGAAAAAATTGAAGGATGTTTGCAATATGTTGATTATTTTATGCCAAGTTATGAAGAAGCAGTTATGTTGAGTGGATTTAAAAAACTTGAGGATATTGTAGACTTATTTAAATCTAAGGGGTCAAAAAATGTAATTATTAAATGTGGTAGTGATGGTTGTTATGCAAATTGTAACAATAAGGTGTTTGAGTATCCAATTTTTAAAGTTGATGTCGTAGACACCAATGGTGCGGGTGACTCGTTTGTGGCTGGCTTTATAACTGGGTTATGTGAAGATATGAGTATTGAGGAGTCATTAGAATTTGCTTTAGCAGTTGGAAGCTTTTGTGTTAGGTCAGTAGGCGCTTCAACGGGTATTGAGCATAAAACAAAAGTAAAGCAATTTATAGCCAATTACAGATAAAACTTAATTATCTAAAAGAACGAAGTGTTTAAATATAATATAAAAACAGGAGGAAAATATGAGTCAATTTAAGTTTTCAGTAGGTCCATGGAATGTACATGAAGGAGGAGATGCTTTCGGTCCAACAGTAAGAGATAGCATTTCTTTTGAGGAAAAAATTAAAAGATTTTCAGAATTGGGTTTTAGTGCTATTCAATTCCATGATGATGATGCAGTACCAAATATGAATGAATTAACAGAAGATGAGATAAAAGCAGAAGCCAGAAAAGTAAAAGCTTTATTAGATAAGTATAGTTTAAAAGCAGAATTTGTTGCACCTAGGTTGTGGGAAGATGATCATACACATGATGGTGGATATACATCTATGAGCCAGGTAGACCGAGATTTTGCTATGTGGAGATCGTATAGATCAATTGATATTGCTAAAGAATTGGACTGTGACAAAATAGTGCTATGGTTAGCTAGAGAAGGTACACTATGCTATGAGAGTAAAGACCCAGTAGTAGGTGTTAATCACTTAGTTGATTCAATCAACAAAATGCTTGATTATGACGATAACATTAAGGTTTTAATTGAACCAAAACCAAACGAGCCCATCGATAGAAGTTTCTGTCCAACAATAGGTCATGTAATGGGTATTTCTTCAAGAACGAATGATCCTAGCAGAGTTGGTGGTTTATTAGAAAGTGCACATGCTATACTTGCAGGTATTGATCCAGCAAATGAAATGGCATTTGCATTATCTTTTGATAAACTTTGGGGTGTTCACCTAAATGATCAAAATGGAATGAAATATGATCAAGATAAGTCATTTGGATCAGAAAACTTGCGACAAGCCTTTAATCAAGTTAGAGTGCTTGTGGAAAACGACTTTGGTAAGAATGGTGAGTATGTTGGTCTTGATGTTAAAGCAATGAGAACACAAAAAATTGAAGATTGTTATAGACATTTAGAGAACAGTATGAGAGTTGTTAGGCTTATGGAAGAGAAAGTTAAGCAATTTGATTATGAACTTCAAAAGAAGTATATTGAAGAAAGAAACTATGAAGCTTTAGAAATGTATGTAATTGAATTACTATTAGGTTTGTAGATCATAAATTGCTGATGAAGCAAAGAAATGATATAATATTAAGTAAAAATGACTGGTTTTAAACAGTCATTTTTCTTAATATGTGGGGGACAACTAATGCAATATGAATATGAGATTATAAAACATTTCGAAGGATTACCGTTTAAAGCCTTTATCGTAAATATTGGTTTTAGAGAATACCATTGGCATTCAGAATTAGAGATTTTGTGGGTACTGAAAGGATCAGTGATTTTACAATTAGATATTGGTGATCGAATTTTACAAGAAGGTGAAATTTTTATACTAAATACTAATGATGTTCATTGTTTGAAGGAGACAAATGAAGAAAACTTAATTTTAGCACTTCAAATAAATGAAGATATTGTGAGTAAATATTTTAAACGATTATCTCAAATTCAATTTAATATCAAGGATATCGGTGTGAATCATGAATTATCTGTTCGTATGAAACGTAAGATGGCATCTATCATGATTGCTGTATTTAAAGGGGATTCACACGAACTTATGAAATCTGTAGGATATCTAAATCTACTCATGTCGGATATGTTTAATGAACTTCCATATCAAATACTAGATAAAAATCAGAAGAAGTTAAAAGATATCGATTTAGAAAGAGTCCAGAGAATCATCTCATATGTTTATATGAACTATAGCACAAAAATTACATTACAGGATTTAGCGGATCATGAATACTTGAGCCGATACAGAATGTCACATTTTATAAAAGAAAAATTGGGAATTAATTTTCAAAACTTCCTTAATAAAATTAGAATGGAAAAGGCCATTAATCTTATTCTAAAAACAGACGAAAATATATTGGCGATATCAGAAAAATGTGGATTCTCGGATATAAAGTATTTGAATAAATTATTAAAAGAAGAATATTCTCTCACAGCAACTGGTATCAGAAAGAATGCTTTAAATAAAAAATATCAATTATTCCATATTGTAGATTCAAAACACAAAACTTTCGATAGGAAAGAAGCAATTGATTTGCTTAACAATTACATCTAATTTCTTAATTCTGATTAGCAATATTGTCATATAATAATGACTGCATAGTCAAGGATTAGGATTTTTTTTTGGAGTATTGTATAGAGTAAGTAGAAATAATCGAAAATTTAAGGAGATAAATATGCCATTAGTAAATATGAGTACAATATTAAAACATGCTGATGAAAATGGATATGGAGTAGGAGCTTTTAATACTTTAAGTATTGATGCTGTTAAAGGTGCTATTAGAGCTGCGGAAGAGTTGAATTCACCAATTATACTGCAATTAGCACAAGTTCAGCTTAAACAATCTCCACTTGAGCTTTTAGGTCCAGCTATGATTGAAGCTGCAAGAAATTCTAAAGTACCTGTTGCTGTTCATTTTGATCATGGAGAAGATTTAGATCACATTAGACAAGCATTAGAAATTGGTTTTTCATCAGTGATGTTTGATGGAGCTTCGCTTAGTCTAGAAGAAAATATAAGAATATCCATTGAAGCAAAACGATTAGCAGATATGTATGATGCAACTTGTGAGGCTGAACTTGGACGAGTGGGTGGCAGTGAAGATGGCAATGAAGCTATTGCAATGATGTCAACTGATGTTGATGCTGTTAGAAGGTTTGTTGAATCTACTAATATAGACGCTCTAGCTGTTGCAATTGGTAATGCACATGGTCCCTATCTAGATAAACCTAATTTACAATTTAGTAGATTAGCTGAAATTGATAATGCGACTTCAGTGCCATTAGTATTACATGGTGGCTCAGGCATATCAAAAGATGATTTTAGGAAAACAATTAAAATTGGAATACAGAAAATAAACGTTGCGACAGCAATCCAGCAGCAAATTGTTGGTGATGTCGTTGATATGGTTGTTAATTTAGATAATAAACTAACCTATACTGTTATGTATGACTTAATTGAAAATGCAGTTTATAAAAGTGTAAAAGAACATTTAATTACTTTTATGAGTAATTGTAGACTATAAGGAAATTAGATGATGAATAAAGGTAGTGTAGCAATGTTGGCAGCTCTAAGAAATTTTGAAGTTCAAGAGTAGATATCCAGAGATTGAAGAGGATGAAATACTATTAAGGTTGAGAATCTGGAGAATGTGGTACAGATGCTTATGAATTTAAAATTGTAGGACATGATCTATAACTGGAACATGAAAAAGAACTGACAAGGCGAAATGATTTTTAAAGAGTGCTTTGAACAGTATATAAAATTAAAGCATTTAGATAGTATAAGAGAATACTAAAAATCCACGACAATCCTAGAAGAGTCGTGGATTTTTAGTTACTTCTTTTTCTCTATTCCTATGTAATTATCATAAAATACAGGCATATTTGTACTAGTTTATCCTTATTTGCAACTGCCTTGTCACTAACTATAAAATCTTTTTTGCATAGACAGCTCATTGCACTAATAGAATTGTACAAGCATATATTATACTAAGTGATAATGGGATGAGGTGATTTTATGTCGTATAAAGATAAACAGAAAACTGATAATATATGTGAACGTGAATGCGAATGTACTATCAATGGTACGGTAGATGTTGGTGGTAGTTTTAACATTGAATGTGGAGAATGCTTAAAAATTTTCGAGAGTGATGAACCGGTTGAAATTTGGTTGAGTGTATCAAAGAGCACTACCTCAAATGACTGTGATATACTCGTATGCGTTGAATTACAGAATGAAGAGAATTTGGTGTTTGAAATTCCTAAGAATGATACATTTAACGTAAGCAATGAAATTATTGCTACTTCTAAACAAGTTCGAAAAGTAACGATAGAATGTATAAGTAATAACTTGGATGGAGGAACTTGTAATGGATTTTGGTCTATAGTCCCCATATTAAGAGGTTCTGAAAAATACCGTAAATGTGAATGTCCAGTAGAAACTTTCTTAAGAGGGAGTTCATCTTTCGCGATAAATGGTGGCCAAAGTCAGACAATATTACAGAGTGCTGAACCTTCTGAACTTTTAATGGAGATAGATTTAGATGCAAACACTGACGAATGCCTTTTGACTATTATTGTAGAACTAGATAATTGCTCTTGCTTAAAATTCCTTGTTCAAGGACCAACGTCAGGACAATCTAATGATATAGCTTTCTACAGCAAAAATGTTAAGAAGGTTACTCTCGAATGCCTTACCTTAACGAGCTGTAGAGGTGTTTGGACTAGCTTTGCATTATATAGAGGTAAGGAACTACTTAACTTTAATGCTCAATTTTAGCGAATTAGAGATAGGATACATCATATTCTATAGTAAACTGCATCCTGTCAAATAGACATCTAAAACAATAAAGAATTTTATAACAGCTTATGGCCTAGTTCAACAGGTCCGTAGCTGTTTAGTTTTTGTTGTAATCTATCGTTATCTCATCTAACTATTATCATGTAATGCTGCAGAACGGAATACAGACATATTTGCACCAGTTTAGCCTAATTTGTAATTGTCTTGTCACTAACAATAAGATATTTCTGGCATAGCCAGTCCATTGCACCAACAGAAATGTACAAGCATATATTATATTAAGTGATAATAGATGAGGTGATTTTATGTCGTATAAAGATAGACACAAATCTGATAATATATGTGAACGTGAATGCGAATGTACAGTCAATAGTACGATAGAGGCTCGTGGTAGTTTTAACTTAGAATGTGGAGAATGCTCAAAAATTTTCGAGAGCGATGAACCAGTTGAAATTTGGTTGAGTGTATCAAAGGATACTAGCTCAAATGACTGCGATATACTTGTATGTATTGAATTACAAAATGGAGAAAGTTTAGTATTTGAAATTCCTAAGAATGATACATTTGGCGCAGCTAATGAAATTATTGCCACTGCTAAACAAGCTCGAAAAGTAACGATAGAATGTAAAAGTGATAACTTGGATGGAGGAACTTGTACTGGATTTTGGGCTATAGCCCCCATCTTAAGAGGCTCTGAAAAATACCATAAATGTGAATGTCCTGTAGAAACCTTTTTAAGAGGGAATTCATCATTCGCCATAAATGGTGGCCAAAGTCAGGTAATATTCCAGAGTGGTGAACCTTCTGAACTCTTAATGGAGATAGATTTAGAGCCAAGTGCAGACGAATGCCTTTTGACTATTACTGTAGAATTAGATAATTGTTCTTGCTTAAAGTTCCTTGTCAAAGGACCAACTTCAGGACAATCTAATGATGTGGGGTTTTATAGCAAAAATGTAAGGAAGGTTACTGTTGAATGCCTTACTTTAACCAGCTGTAGAGGTAATTGGCTTAACTATGTGTTTTATAGAGGTAAAGAACTAATATTTGACATTAGTAATCAATTTTTAACAAATTAGAAGTAGGATACATCATCATTTGAATTGCACCCTGTTAAGTAGATACCTATGACAATAAAAAGTTTTAAACAGCTAATACCCTAAACTCAACAAGGTTGCAGCTGTTTAGTTTTTGTTGTTCAGCCAGCCCATTGCACCAACAGAATTGTACAAGCATATATTATACTAAGCGATAATGGATGAGGTGATTTTATGTCGTATAAAGATAGACACAAATCTGATAATATATGTGAACGTGAATGCGAATGTACAGTCAATAGTACGAGAGGGACTGGTGGTAGTTTTAACTTAGAATGTGGAGAATGCTTAAAAATTTTCGAGAGCGATGAACCATTTGAAATTTGGTTGAGTGTTGCAAAGTCTACTTCCTCAGATGACTGCGATATACTTGTATGTGTTGAATTACAAAATGAAGAGAATTTGGAGTTTGAAATTCCTAAGAATGATACATTTAGCGTAAGTAATGAAATTATTGCTATTGCTAAACAAGCTCGAAAAGTAACGATAGAATGTAAAAGTGATAACTTGGATGGAGGAACTTGTTTTGGATTTTGGAATGTAGTACCCGTTTTAAGAGGATCAGAAAAATATCGTAAATGTGAATGTCCTGTAGAAACCTCTTTTAGAGAGAGTTCATCATTCGCCATAAATGGTGGCCAAAGTCAGGTAATATTCCAGAGTGCCCAACCTTCTGAACTTTTAATGGATATAGATTTAGAGCCAAGTACTGACGAATGCCTCTTGACTATTATTGTAGAACTTGATAATTGCTCTTGCTTAAAATTCCTTGTCAAAGGACCAACTTCTGGACTATCTAATGATGTAGGGTTTTATAGTAAAAATGTAAGGAAGGTTACTATTGAATGCCTTACTTTAACCAGCTGTAGAGGTAATTGGCTTAATACTGTATTTTATAGAGGTAAAGAACTACTATTTAACTTTAATAGTAATGGTCCAGAATAAAAATAGAGGTAGATACATCAATGCATAAATAACATCATCTATTCCCTTATGGACAATGCTGATATTTGGTGGAATGAATGTGGAACAGATAGAACAGCTAGTTAAGCAATTGGATGCATGATGCAATTTATAAAGAGTATATAATTAAACATTTAGTGAGGGTATAGAGAATAATTAAAAATCCACGACAATTCTTTAGGAAAGTCGTGGATTTTTATTGTTGACGTAACTCAATTTATCGATTTATTAATAACCTCATCTATAGATTATGGCAATAAGGGTTATGATCCTATATACGGTCACGGGATTATCAATATTGAAAATATACTCAAAGAGCTAAGGTAAATAAATACAACATCTATATGTACCTCAATGGTCGGATCATATTAATTTTTTACTCCCAGAATAAGGTGAATTCTTGTTACTCAGACCTTTTTATAGTATACTATACTATAATCGTATATTATTGGAAAAGAAGGTAATGTGGTCGAAAATGCCTTATTATGACGACTGCTGGAGCAGCAGCATCTTTGATCAATTACAGAAAGGAGTTACAAATTATGAGAAGAATTATTTCGATGTTGATTTTAGTTACATTAATTCTAGGTACAATACCTGTATATGCGGATTCTATTGAGAATTTCGTCGGCGATTATGCCATCTTTGAAAAAGACGGTAAATATGGCATTGTGGATAAAGACGGTAATATAACTGTTGAACCTGAGTGGGAGGCTGTGTATTTTAAGTCATTGGAGTTGGCGACCATGAAGGGTAGCAAGGGACTAGGGTTATTAGAAGTAGCAACAGGAAGGGTGATTATTCAACCTAAGTGGAATAGTATAATGGGTTTTATAACTGAGAAATGGATTCCTATAACAGATGGTACCTACATATACATATATGATATAACAACTGGAAAACAGGTTTCATCTTCAGAATTTCCCTTGGGGGCGTACGTAATGCCTGCATACGCCATACCATATGTTAGGATGGAGGATGGTTCAAAAATCTACACTCTTAGTGGTGGAAAAACAATAACTTTAGAATCAAACTATGTGCTCGAGGGATTCGCAAATGGAGTAGGTACGATTGTTGTGAATGATAAATATGGTCTCATTGATATAACTAGTAATGTAATTGTAGAACCTCAGTGGGATTATATTGACGACATCATTGATGGGATAGCTTTAGCAAAGAAGGATGATAAAACTTTCGTCATAGATATAACCGGCAAGGTGCTTTTTGAATCTCAGTGGGATTATATTGGCGATTTTCATGAGGGAATAGCTGTTATATCAAAGGATGGTAAATATGGTCTTATTGATAGTACTGGTAAGATAATTTCAGAACCACAATGGGATCAGATAGACCGGAATTATATGGCTTATGAGATGCCGAGTATTGTGAGGAAAGGTGACTACTATGGTTACATAAATACGATGACAGGTGAGGTAATTATAGACCAGCTCGACTATGCTCGTGATTTCTCAGATGGAATAGGTGTTGCATTGAAAGATGATAAAAAGTTCTACATCGATATGAATGGTCAGGTACCTTTTG
Organism: Vallitalea okinawensis; assembly: GCF_002964605.1. Lineage (NCBI taxonomy): Bacteria > Bacillati > Bacillota > Clostridia > Lachnospirales > Vallitaleaceae > Vallitalea > Vallitalea okinawensis. The sequence goes on along the minus strand of NZ_PQDH01000001.1, from coordinate 902,842 downwards.
AGTCTCCATGGGTAGGAGGCAGTTTTGAAAAAGGGGTAAGTACTGTAATTACAGATGACGGGGTAGGATTTATTGATATAACAGGTAAGGTAATTTCAGAACCTCAGTGGGATGGGACATATGGTTTCTACGAGGGACTGGCAGCTGTAAGGTATGGCGAGAAATGGGGTTACATGGATTGGTATGAATGGCGAGAGGCTAATCCAAACAGCATTCCCCCAGGTGCTCCTAGCCCAGGAGAACCTATTCAGGTTTTAGAAGTGGAAGGTAAATGGGGCTTCATTGACATGAATGGTAATTTGATTACAGAGATAGAATATGATGATGTAGAGAACTTTCACAATGGACGGGCTATTGTAATAAAAGATGGTATATGGGGTTTCATTGATACAACCGGTAAGCTGATATTTCAGCTTAGTAAGTAAAGGACTTAATAAATATCATTGATCGCTTAGGTAAATACTCCTAGGCGTTTTTTTATGAAAAGGAGGATTTATGAGATTATGAATTGTTATTCAGTAATTTACAAGTTAATAACTAAGAATAATAGTATTTTAGTAAACAAAACATTAGTCAATGCTGTTACTTAAATATATATGATAATTAAAGTTGTATCTTATAGATTAATTTAATCAAGATAGTTGCTTTAATATAAAATCCATCACGACCCTATTAGGAGAGTTGTGGATTTTTATTACTTCAATTAACCAAAGAACTGATCATATTTAAGCTATGTTCACCTGATTTTTACAAATGCTTGGAAGGCTTATTTCATGAGGATTAAGCCATTTTACTGAAGTGATCACAGTGTAAATTATGGTAAGTTCAAATTAACTAAAAAATGGGAAAAAGGAGCAATGCAAATGGATAAAATTAACATTCTATTAGGGCTGAAATTTCAATATGACAAAGAAAGATGATTTTTGTAAAACCAACTCCATCAAGAAGAACAACACATACAGATGTGATTGTTGTAAAAGATGAAATCAGCTTTGAAGAGTTTCAAAAGATCACAAGTGATTATGAAGCTAGAATCAAGTATCATAGGTCCAAAAAGATTCATATTATAAATATAAGTCTTACCTTTTATAATACAATTGAAGGTAAGGCTTTTTTAAATACATAAAAAATCCCATTAATCAAAACTAGACACATCATATATATAATGGTTTAATATAGTTAATGCAATTAATACCTATATTTTAATGTTTTCTCCTAGAAAGGATAACTCCTTGGTAGGTATCTAAAGTTTCTGAAGAGACTCTAGACATATATTCAGTTCTACTGGTAATAGAAGTAGACAATTAAGGATTAAGAGAAATATTAATAATGATATGGATAAATATATTACGACTAATTGGTGAAATTTTAAAATAATAAAGGAAGGATATTAGTAGTAAGTAAGATGAATTGTCTAAAGAATACAATCAATTGAAGAGGAGACGAAATGAATAGTACTTTTTTGAGCAGTTGGTACGATATTTTAAGAAATTGTAATTATGATAATACATATAAAATGGCATGGGCAAAAGCAATAGTTGAAATAGCACTTGAAGCTGACTATAGTAATATTTGTGAAACGTACGAAATATCATTGGAAGCGATTGCCCATAAGGTTATAAAATATTATTGGAATCAAATAATCTTTTTTAACCTTATTCAAGGGAGTAATCCATTAAGACCACCTAAGATTCTCACTCTCACGAAGGTGCTTATAGATAAGTATCAGTCACTAGAAACAAAACAACCGATAAGATTTGAAAAAATACAACATGTATTAGTTAATGACATAGCCTTAAATAAGCACTTTCGAAGTACTATAAAGAAAATAACTACAGTCTTAAAAGCTGATGTGAGTTACAGGTTTTTAAACCTAGGTGGGAAGAAACTTGAAGATATATATCAATATGAGAAAGGTGATGCTAGTTTATTTATTCAAGCAAAAGATTTAAAAACACTAAAGGATAATGCTCTGCAGATATTTGATACAATTAACTACAGATGGTCGCTGATTCTGGAGACATTTAATAGTACTCCAAGAATATGTAAGAAGGTACGAATTATAGACGATGTTAAAATAAGAAGAAAACCATTAAATCAATATATGAAGTATCTTGATATGTATAATCCAAATCATATTTGCTTTATATGTGATACGAAAATTGAAAAGGGATTATTGTCTATAGACCATGTTATACCATGGTCATATTTATATTCAGATGATTTGTGGAATTTGGTATACGCTCATAGAGGGTGCAATTCTATGAAAAACAATATTATCCCAAATGAGAACTCTATAAGAAAATTAGAAGAACGGAATAAGGAGTTATTACAAACTTTTACCAATCATAAAAGGAATAAAGTTGTTCAGGAGCTTCAACTGGCAGTAGATAATAATTATGTTCAGAAGTTTTGGATAGCATGTCAAAGTTAGTAAAATTGGAGAAAAAGTATAGCTACATATAATAAATGAGTTAGAGATTCTGATGAAAAATATAATTAAAGAAAGATTTTAAGGATAGTCGTTTTTGTATTATTTAATATGTGACATCATCATTGAGAGGACCATTTAGAACAGGATCTATTATATTTATCAAATATCTGCTAAAATAGTTATGAGGTGATACGAAATGAAAAAGAAAATAAAGGTGGTTTGTGCAATAATTGAAAACCCTCATACAGAAATTCTTTGTGCACTTCGTTCTTTGCAGATGCCACTACCAAATACATGGGAATTTCCTGGCGGTAAAGTTGAAGAAGGAGAAAATCTTCAACAAGCTATTGAAAGAGAAATCAAAGAAGAGCTGGATTGTACCATTGAAGCCTTCAATATTTACAATGA